>NZ_FMYP01000019.1 GCF_900096565.1 Williamwhitmania taraxaci | reverse complement strand
AGCTCTGAGCGCAGGTGTTCGGTAATATCCTCGGCGCATTCGCCGCCGCATAAAACCAGCATGAGGTAGGATCGAAACAAATCACTGTAGGAATACTGTGCCTTAACTCCCCGAATGCCAAGCGTTTGGTCTATGGTGTCGTAAATAGAGGCCTCCCGGATAATTTTGTCTGCAAAATTTATTCCGCCAAAAGAGTTGATGGTGTCGCTAGAATATGTAATTTTCATCCGCTACGATGTTTTCACCTAAGTAGGTGAAAATATTTTAATCGGGAAAGCCTTGTGATGATTATTATTACAGGGGTTCCCGATTATTTTATGCTTTTATGTTGCGGATATAAGGTTATACAAGATGACTTTGCATACCGTGGATAACAATTTACGTCATAAAATTTTAAGATCATTTCATCTGACGAATTTGTATCGCTAATTAATCTGATACAAACATAACCCTAGATGCTGCTCAATGCAAAAGCGATCAATGAATAGGAGGGTTGTCTAATCTAAATGGGTGATTTTATCTGTGAAAAAATGGAGGCGGTTGGGTAATATGTCAAAGAGCAGATGCTATAATGAGAGTTGTGCGGTTTTATCGATTTGCCTGAATCCCTGCATCGGTGGGGAGGCGATACTTTTGCCTACAAATAAAATTGTAAGAATGGAATTGTATTTTGCCATTAATTGCCTTCGCGCTATCTTTGAAACTTATAAATCCGAGATGTTCAATAAGCTCAGGCAACAATTAGAGTGTGAAATTACTGTGTCGGCTGAACTTATGCTGCAGTTAGAGGCGCGTGGGGTTATTCTAAGGTTTCATAAAAACGAATACGTCTTGCAGGCAGGTGAGGTATGCGATTTTAGTTGTTTTATCCAGTATGGTTGTTTTATTCATTTGCACATAAATGCTGATGGGAAGGAAAGTATTATTGGCTTTGCTGTCGATGAGGCATATAGTTTTTTTTCCTCGCCAGAGAGCTATTTTACGCGACAGCCCTCTGTTTGTGGTATTCGTGCACTGGAGGATAGTATGGTGATTCGCTATTCTCGAACCGATTTGGACGAGCTGTGTATTACCTTTCCCGAGTTTAGTACTTTTTACTACAAAATTATTGCCGATGGATTTCTTACTCTATACAAGTTCAATACGCTGCGCCTTACGCTTACCTCTACGGAGTTTCTTAAATATTTGCTTACAAAGCAGCCCATTTATCTGCAGCGTATTCCTGATAAATATATCGCCCTCTTTATGGGGATAAGTAAGGAATGGCTTTGCAAGCTAAAAACGAAGATCTTACGAAGTTGAACTAATTCAACTTTCTTTCGATGATGAGCTCGTAGCTTTGCTTTATCAATCGTTCGTCTTACTGAGATGGAGGAGGTGATCATCTTCCTGTTCTTCATTCAGTAAATGTATACACCGAATAGTTGCTCAGCAAAATATTGTTTCATTAATCAAAAGATAGGAGATTTCGCTATGTTTTTCTTTGAACAGATTACTTGGTATTCGGGTCTTATGTGGTTTGTGGTTGTCGCAGGCTTAATACTCGTGAATGAGTTGACACGGGCCAATAAATGGTTTTCCCTTTTTGTTTATCTAGCATTGCCGCTTACCCTTACTTACACTGTGTGGGTATATACTGCAGTTCCTGGTACAAGTGTAGGAACTTGGTTTGCGTGGACAAAGGTTTATTCAGCGTTAGCTGGGTGTTTAGGCTTCATGGCCTTACGCTATTTTAAAGGTTGGGCTCAGAATAAGTATTTACTTCTTTTTCCGCCACTAATTCTGTCTGTAAATATACTAGAAGCCGTTGTTCGCGATTTTCAATGCTACAGCTATAATGGTTTTGTCGATGGCATGATGATCGTAGGTGGCTCATGGAATATTATGAACGGAATAGCTGGGATTTTGAATATTATCACCATTTCAGGTTGGATTGGGATTTTTATTGGTAAGGATAAATACAAGGATATGCTTTGGCCCGATATGCTTTGGTTCTGGATTATTGCCTACGATCTGTGGAACTTTGCCTATGTCTATAATTGTGTTCCCGACCATGCCTTTTATGCGGGTGCAGCCCTGCTGGTATCCTGTACCATCCCGGCATTTTTCATCAAGAAGGGAGCCTGGCTCCAGCACCGCGCTCAAACATTGGCCATATGGGTGATGTTCGCCATGTCGTTCCCGGCATTTATCGACACCTCTCGATTTGCTGTAAAATCGTCGCACAACACTACGGCCTTATGGATGCTTAGTTTCATAGCTTTAGCTGCCAACATCGGCGTGTTTGTTTATAACATCTATAAGATTCGTAAATACAAGCGTAATCCGCTTAGAGATGAATTGCATTCCGATTTATCTGGTTATAACGAAGTGGCGGCAAACAAATAGTTGCGTTCACTGATAATACTTATGCAAAATGGGGCTCTCTGAATGCCCCATTTTGCTTTATAAGCATTTCACTCGTTTATTTCCCTCCGCGAAGCTTAATTTCAGTGGTTTTGCCGTTGTAGGTAATGGTGGCTAAGTTGTCACAAGTGCCAGAGCCGTAATCGAGTATAACTGTTTTCTCATTTACAAGCATCTCAACTGTTCCCGAAACAATGAATCGGCAAGCTCTTTCAACGCGTAGCGGGTTCATTATAGTGTGGGTATATACATATCCGTTTCGGTTGATTCCGGTTGCGCCACCTGTAACTTCAAACACATCGTCCCAGACGTTGTATGGGGTGTCAAAACCATCAACCCAAGTGCGGGTGCGGGTAAAGGTGCGGGTGTATGTTTTACCGTCGGTGAAGGTAATCTTGCCATTGTCACAGGTTGCAGTGAATTGGTTTGCAGCGGTCTTGGTAATCATCTTGGTTCCCTCAATGCGGTTGCCGTTTATCGTGAAGTTCTCGAAGGTTATGGTGCGCATGAAGACGTCTTCTATTGGGCGACCCACAACATTGATGATGATCTTACCATTCTTTACTATGTTTTGGTTGCCTTTAGGATTGGTCCAATTAGTGAATGTGATCGTCTTGGTTATGGAGTTGTCGGCATTCACTATCGTAGTTACTGTCCGCCCGTTGTCTGCTACAATATCCATTTCGCTGGAAGCAAGGGAACGAGTAGGAGCCTCCATGGTTACTTCATCGGCTTCGTTATCAACATCGTCGTAGTAGTTCGTGGCCAAATCATCTTCCTGAATGGTGGTAACCATCGGATCGGTAGTTTCATCGTCTTTTTGGCAGGAAGCGAAAAGCATTGCACCGGCGGCAAACATTAAAATTGAAATTCTTTTCATGGCTGTAATTATTAAGTTAAACGTGTAAATGTTTTTATTTTTTTATACACCTAATACCCTTAACAAAAAAAATACCCTACTGTTTTTTGAATTATTTCTATTTGGACGGTGTTTTTAGTTGTTGATTATTGTAAATGAGAAAGTTGTATGATGTGCCGGTAGGGCTGCCTTTACCGCGATTCTTCAACGTTTTAAATACGATCGGTTATCAAATGCAAAGGCCGTCTTCGGAGGGGGAGACGGCCTTTAGGTGTTTATGTTTCGTGAAAGTTTATTCTGAAAGTACAATCTTATGCTCTTCAATTAGTTTGCGGAGATTTATTAGAGCGTAGCGCATACGGCCAAGTGCAGTGTTTATACTTACGTTAGTGGTTTCAGCAATCTCCTTAAAGCTAAGGTCCATATAGTGTCGCATCATTACCACTTCGCGCTGCTCTTCAGGTAGGTAAGCGAGAAGCCCTTTTACATCCTTAAGAATTTGGTCGTAAACCATATCTTGCTCAATGGTCTGTTCCGAGAAGCGATGAGAGTTAAATACATCCCACTCGAACGACCCAGCATTGGTTGTGCCGAGCTGCTTCTCCCTTCGGTAGTGATCGATGATGAGGTTATGAGCAATACGAACCACCCAGGAAACAAACTTCCCGTTCTCAAAGTATTTACCCTCTTTTAGCGATTTGATTACCTTGATAAAAGTCTCCTGAAAAATATCGTCGGCTAGGGCTTTATCCCTAACGGATACCATGATGTAGGAGTAAACTTTTTGTTTGTGTCTTTTTAGAAGTACTTCAAACGAAGCGTGACTGCCATCCACGAACTGTGTAACCAATTCCTGGTCCGAAACGATTAATTGTTCCAATTCTACCTCCTTTTTTAGTTCAGTGTAGAATACAATCTATAGGCAGTAGGATTTTTAGGTTTGTTTGGGACCAAAAGTAGGAATATTTCTGAATATGGTTCATTTTCAATGGTCAAAAAGTGTTAAAAGAGAAAAAATAGAAGTTCAACGGTAGTTAGTATGATGTTATACTGTAGTTAATCGGAAGAGGAAAATGCCTGAATACACAAGGAGTTTCACTAACCTTATTGTTGACTAGTATGAAGGACTCAGAAGAAAAATGTCAGAAGACAGAAAACAAGATATGCGAAAGCCGTTAACGCCTTGATACTTCATTTTTTTCTGTCTTTTAACATTTCACCTTTAACTGCTATTTACAACGTTTGCGGAGAATTCCGATGCAAAGAATATGTGTAATGTACCATGGCCTTGCTTGTTTGGGTATATTTGCTAAAACGAATGGCACTAATTATTTTTGTTATGAGATATAATGTCCATAAACTCTTACTTACCATACTGTTTGGCGTAGGAGTTCTTTCTGTCATGGCTTCTGTGAAAAAGTTGGAGGTTACCTCTCCATCGGGAGGCATTAAGGTTGAGTTCTTCCTTCAGGGAAAGGGCGAGGCGGCCTACCGGGTGCTCTATAACGCCAAGCCGGTAATTGAAACCTCCACCCTTGGTTTCGATTTTCAGGGAGAGCCTTCGATAAAGGAGGGGCTCGCAATTACGAGCAGCGCCATTACCGAGTTTAACGAAACCTGGGAGATGCCCTGGGGTGAGCAACTAAAGGTGGTGAACCACTACAAACAGCTAAAGGTTACCCTTGCCGAGAAAGCAGGAAAGAAGCGAACATTTAGCCTAGTCTTTCGCGTTTTCGACGATGGCATTGGCTTTCGATACGAGTTCCCCAAGCAGGCATCCATGGGCAAGGTGGTAATCACCGATGAGAACACACAGTTTAAGCTAACCGGCAACCACCTAGTTTGGTGGCAACCCGGCGATTGGGATATTTACGAGCACCTCTACAATACTACCCGCTTTACCGATATTGATGCTATCAGCAAGCGTAACCATCCAAACTTAGCGCAAACATATATTCCAGAAAACGCTGTGAACACGCCGGTTACCATGAAAACCGACGATGGGGTTTACCTTAGCTTTCACGAGGCGGCACTCTACAACTATGCAGGCATTACGCTGAAGGTGGATACCACGAATTTAATGATGCAGAGCGAGTTGGTAGGAAATAGCAAAAACATAAAGGTGGTTACCGCTACCCCTTTTAACACGCCTTGGCGCACCATTCAAATTACCGATAGGGCAGGCGAACTTATTGAGTCGAAGTTGATTTTAAACCTGAACGAGCCCAATAAACTGGGCGATGTCTCCTATGTGAAGCCTACCAAGTATGTGGGTATTTGGTGGGAGATGCACCTTGGTAAAGCCAGCTGGGATATGGCCAGCGGTAAGCACGGCGCTACTACCGAAAACGCTAAGAAGTATATCGATTTTGCTGCCAAGAACAACATTCATGGACTATTGGTCGAAGGTTGGAATGCCGGATGGGAGCACTGGATTGGCTTTGAGGATAGGGAAGGGGTCTTCGATTTTGTTACCCCATACCCCGATTACGACATTAATGAAGTTATTCGTTATGGTAAGGAGAAAGGTGTTGCGCTAATTATGCACCACGAAACTTCTGCGGCCACTCAAACCTACGATAAGCAGCTCGACACGGCCTTTGCGTTTATGCAGAAGTTGGATGTTCATGCCGTGAAGACGGGATACGTGGGCAAGATTCTTCCCAAGGGCGAATACCATCACGGACAGTATATGGTGAACCACTACCAGCGGGTTCTTGATATGGGAGCTAAGTATAAGGTGGCCATCAATGCACATGAGCCAATTATGGCAACAGGCATTCGTCGCACCTATCCAAACTTTATTGCCCGTGAGGGGTTGCGCGGACAGGAGTTCAACGCTTGGGCTTCCGATGGAGGAAATATGCCGGAGCACCTTACCATTGTTCCGTTTACCCGCATGCTGGCCGGACCCATCGATTACACTCCCGGTATATTCGATATCAAGTTAAAGCCTTGGAAACCCAACAACCAGGTAAATAATACCTTGGCTCAGCAGCTGGCGCTCTACGTTGTTTTGTATAGTCCGGTTCAAATGGCGGCCGATCTTCCCGAGAACTACGAGGGCAACCCTGCTTTTCAATTTATTCGCGATGTGGCAGTAGATTGGCAGGAATCGAAGGTGTTGAATGGCGAAATTGGCGACTATGTAACCATTGCCCGCAAGGAGCGCAATGGCAATCGCTGGTTTGTGGGTAGCGTAACCGACGAGAACGCGCGAACCTTAACCATTAATCTCGACTTTTTGGATGCCGGGAAAAAGTATACGGCTACGGTTTATGCCGATGGCAAGGATGCCGATTGGGATAAAAACCCCATCTCCTTCAAAATCGAAAACTTTACTGTAGATAGTTCATCGGTGCTGAATTTGAACCTCGCTCCTGGCGGTGGTGCAGCGATAAGCATAGTGCCGGTAAAATAGCGGTAAGATATTTATTATGGAACGGGGCTGCTCTGAAAGGGCAGCCTTTTTTGTGCAGTAATATCTTGTTTTATGTTAAGCGACAGGAAATTGCTTAAGATGCAATGTAAACGCTAATGGCCTCTTTGATGTTGTCTGTATTTAATTTCTTGACAATATTTTTCTTGTAATACTTCACCGTATTGGATGAAATAAAGAGCAATTCGGCAATGTGACTTTCTGTAAATCCCGATGCCAACATTTGGAGTATTTCTACCTCTCTGGAGTTGAGGTTTGGCTTCAACTTCTTTTCAAATGTTTTGCTGCTTTGGTTATACTCGTAATCGCAAGCCTGTTTGGTATTTCTAAGTAAATGTGCCTCTTTTTTGTAGCCTACGGCTGGGCGTATGGTGCATAGCGATAGCCATATGTCACCTATATTTGTAATAACAATAGGCGTTTGGCTATGCTTTACCAATAGGTTCGCTCCTTTTTGGGTTAGCATTTTAAAGCAGCACTCTAGGGTGTAGTCACTTCGTTGTTCTAGTGCAATATTCTTATAGAATTCGAAGGCTGCTCGATTAACTGTTTGAAATTCTTCGAATGCAGCGGCATCCATTATTGACTGATAGTGTGCCCAGCCTCGCTTGATTACCTCTACCTTAGAATAGCCACTTAAAAAGGGTGAGCCATTGGGGATGTATGCAAATGTTTTCTTTTGGTAGTCGAAGAGGTAGCAACTACAGCCGAGGTTGCTCTCCATTGCACTAATTAGTTGAGCGTAGTGGGCAATTTGGGCAACGTGCAACTCTCCTGTTATGGTTGGAAATTGGGAATTGAAAAGGTTAGTCATTGCTTTGGCTTTTTTGGTCAGCAACTTTGACGGTTTGTCAAATGTAAGAATTTTTTAATTGCACGGAACTACTCAAATAGGTAGTTGAAGAAAGTTGTTTTGCGGTTTTGAGTTTGGATGTGTTACTTTTTTTGTTGCAATACCTTGAATTTATTCATTTCTTTTTTTTTTGAAAAACTACCTGATTGGGTAGGTCCGGGGTTGAATGTGTATTTGTTATATTGTGATTGACTTTATTAAACCCGTTGTCAACGAATGAAACATCTGATTTTATTGATTTTTTTACTTCCTGTCCTTGCAGTATCTGTGATAGGCCAAGAAATAGATACGCAAACCTTACGCTGCCAGTATAAGCTAACATACGTAGAGGATAGTTTACACCCTCAAGATGTATCTGTAGACTTAATGGTGCTAGAACAGGGCAAGCGTTGCTCTAAGTTTTATAGTTATTATGCCCATGTTCGGGACTCTGTATCAAAGGCCGATATTAAAGCGGGTTTGTCTCCAATGGAGCGCGTTACAAACTTAAAGAAATTAGGAATAAGGGGAACTGATGTTGTGATTTATAAGAACTATCCAGTGGGCAAAATCACTACGGTTAATAAGATTGCTCGTGATTACTACTGTTTTGATGAGCCGCTTGACGTGCCGCAGTGGGAGGTAAAGGCGGAGTATGATTCCATTCTTTCCTACCGTTGCCAAAAGGCCGTTTGCACTTTTCTGGGGCGAACCTATGTGGCTTGGTTTGCACCTGGTGTGCCCGTGAATGGTGGGCCTTGGTGTTTTTCTGGGTTGCCGGGGCTAATACTTAAGGTTGCCGATACAAGGAATCACTATATCTTTCAATGTGTGGGCATACAGGCCTTTTCTTCTCCAATTACATTCGTTCAGCAGAAATGGTTTAAGGTTTCGAAGAAGGAGCATGGTAAGGTTTTGCGTCGGCACTATTCTGATGTATTAAGTTCTTTTGCGGAATCGTATGGTGTAACAATTTCTATGACAGACGAAACTGGAAATGCGTTTAAACCTGAACTACCTTACAATCCCATTGATCTTACCCAATGATTTGCTTATAAATATTCTACTCTATGAAATTGTTTTTTTTCTTGTGTTTTCTTTATTTTGTTTTAACTTTTTCTGCTTACTCTCAAGAGATTGATACGCAAACCTTACGCTGCCAGTATAAGCTAACCTATGTAAAGGATAGCACAAACATGGGGAAAACTTCGGAGGATTTAATGATTCTTGAGCTGGGGCGGAAGTGCTCTAAGTTTTACAGTTACTACACCTTTCATTCTGATTCATTGGTCGATGCCGATACAAAGGCCGGCGTTTCTGTCATGGAAATGATTGGTAACATGGCAAAATATGGAGGAAAGCGCTCTAGTTATACGGTTTATCGTGATTACCCGGAGGGCGATGTTACCGTAGTAGATAAGATTATTGATAGCCACTATTGCTATGCAGAGCCGATTGTTCTACCGCAATGGCAGGTAAAGGCGGAGTATGATACCATTCTTGGCTATCGTTGCCAAATGGCTGTATGCAATTTTAAGGGGCGCAGCTATGTGGCATGGTTTGCACCGGGAATACCAGTTAATGGTGGCCCATGGCAACTTTCCGGCTTGCCCGGGCTAATACTTAAGGTTGCCGATACCCGAAATCACTATACCTTTCAGTGCGTTGGGCTTAAGGCATCTTCGCTGCCTATTGTTTTTAACAAGGTGGAGTTGACAAAGGTTTCTAAAAAGGAGTATAGTAAAGTTGTAAGGCGCTACTATGCCGATGCCATTGGACTTATCGAGTCTACATTTGGAGCGACAATTACTCCACTTGATGGGGGTGGAAAGCCATCAAAGCCATATAACCCTATTGACCTTACCTTATGACCATTCACCGAATAGTTGCAATCATTTTCCTATATTTTCTTTTTTTTTCTGTTGCATTTGGCCAAGTAGCGTTTACCGGCGTGGTAACCGATAAAAGCAACGGGAGCCCTGTGAGCAATGCTTCCATCACCCTGCACCGAAAACTTGCTGGCGATATGGTGGCCTTCGGAATCACCAACAGCCAGGGTCAGTATTCCATCACGCTTGACGAATCGCTCGATTCGGTCTTCGTGTGCTTTTCGTGTCTGGGGTATGCCACCCAGCAGTTGTATGTGGCAACGAAAGTTGGCTCAAGGAATGTGGCGCTGATGCCCGAGGCAATTTCAATAAACGAGGTTTCCGTGAAAGCCGATAAGATTTGGGCCAAGCGCGATACCATTAACTATTCGGTGGCGGGCTTTGCCAGCAAGTCGGATAGAACCATTGGTGATGTGCTAAAAAAGTTGCCGGGGATTGATGTGAACAAGGACGGGGCAATCTCCTACGGGGGAAAACCTATCAACGCTTTCTATATTGAAGGGATGGATTCTATGGATGGGAAGTATTCCCTTGCCACCGAGAATATACCGGTTGATGCCATTGCTAACGTTCAAATATTCGAAAATCATCAGAAAATAAAAGTTCTTGAGAATTCCTCGTTTTCCGACAGGGCCGCGCTTAACCTAACCTTGCGGGAAGCCTCTAAGTATAGGTGGGTAGGAAGCGCCCAGCTGGGCACTGGGCTACCTGTGGAGCTATGGGATGCCAACCTGTTTTTGATGAATATTGCCAAGCGAAATCAGGGTATCAATCTGGCCAAGAGTAATAATGCCGGAATCAATATTGCTAAGCAGCTAAAGGTTTTTACGCTGGAAGATTTTCTTAATGGGAGTAGTAGTAATAGCGATGTCGACCTGTTCGACATCCCCACCATCTCAATCCCATTGGTAAACGATGAGCGTTTTTTGTTTAATAAAACCTTCATGGCCAGCAGCAATAACCTTTGGATGTTGAGCAAGGACTGGCAGCTCCGGCTCAACGTTAGCTGCCTGAAGGATCGCGTTGCGCAAAATAGCCTACTGGTTGACACCTACCTGTTTCCCAACGATAGCGCACTGGTTGTTGTCGATGATCGTGATTTAGTAAATGAGCAATTCTACTTCGATGCCATGCTGACGCTTTCGGCAAATACGTCAAAGTTCTACTTCAATAACGCACTAAAGCTTACCGGTAATTGGAGCAGCAGCAGCGTTGATGGTCGTGGTTCGAGCGTCAATACGCAGCGGTATAAAACCCCTTCGCGGGCTATCCAAAACGATTTTAGGGTGATAAAACGCATTAGGGGCGTGAATGTAACCTTTGCCAGCTTCAATCGGCTTGCCAGGCTTCCTCAGAGTTTGGAGGTAAGGCAAGAGTCGCCCGATACCATTTTTAACGGTAGGCTCAACTATCTCCAACTGGTTCAGGATATAACACACTTAAGTGCCGTGTCCAACAGCAGTGCCTCGTTTACACTGGCCAAGGGTAAGTGGTATTTGGAGAACAAGTTTGGTTTAAACCTTCAGCATCAGGAATACACATCCACTCTTGCACCTGCGCCCCAAGTCGATAGCGAGTTCTCCAACCGCTGGGATTGTAACTATTTTCGCTACTCGGCTACTCCTAAATTGGGGTTTGTAAGCGAAAAGTTCAGGATGGAACTGTCGCTCCCGCTCGAGGTTGTTAGCATGAATTTTAACGATAAAGTTTTAGACAAAACACTGAATTGGAATACAATCTATTTTACCCCTAAACTTAGTGTGAGGTATAAGTTCAGCACTAAGTTGGAACTCTCTTCCAGCGTTAGCCAGAACCAGAGTATTGGCGATCCTATGGAACTATCATCGGGGTATGTGCTGAGTAGCTATAGGTATATCAATCGGGGGCATGCGGTAGTGTCGGAGCAGAAGAGCCAAAGTTATACAGTGGGATTTGCGTATCGGAATCCGGTTACAGCGCTGTTCGTAAATGCAATGGTTAGCTTTACTCCATCGCTGTCGGATGCCAGCTACGTGCAATCGATACGGGGTATATATGTCATAAACTCGGCGATACAGCGGAGTAATAGCCGCGATTTTTGGATGGCAAGTAGCCGCATTAGCAAGTCCGTCGATCTTTTTAAATCGACAGCAGGAGTGGTGTTTAGCTACAGTAGCATAGCCACTACTATGCTTCAGGATGCGTCACCCATTCGCTACAGGAACCACGCTTTTACCATTAGTCCGAAATTTAATGCTCGGCCAACCAGCTGGGTTGAGTTGAATTACAACGGACAAATAACCATGAGCCAGCTGCAAATTGACTTTGCAAATAGTAGTAAACAACCCTATTTGCATCAAGTTTATCAGCAGTTATCGCTAGGTTTTAATCTGTGGGAGTCTTTTCAAATCCAGGTCAAAGGCGAACATTTCTATAACGAGCTTATTGCCGGAAACGCTCCAGTCGTTTTCTTTTGCGACTTAGGTTTTCGATATAAGCTGAAGCGGGTTGAGTTTACTGCCGATTGGAATAATATTCTCAACAAGAAGACCTATGCCTACTCTTCCTATGGAGGGTTGAATACCGCGTCGAGTAGCTACGAAATTCGTCCAACCAATGTTATGTTTGGCGTTTCCTTTAGGTTTTAAACGCTAGGCTTATTTTCACTAAAAAGGAGAACGAGCAAATTGGGCTGCTCTGAAAAGGGTAGCTTTTTTTGTGCATACACATTATTCACATTGAACGGGTTGTGGCGTAGTAAAAAAATAGTGACTCGGTTAAAATATGTTAAGGGTTAATACCGTTTCTTTATAAATTAAATGGTTTACACTTGCCTATGACAAAACATTCTACACACCTATTTATTTACGAGCAATATCCCAATTCCCAACGATTTTCGCTAGAAGATCCTCGTAGACTATTTGCTAGAATTGATGCCGAACTTTTAACGTTGTTTGGAGCAAAGAAATTACCACCTACTCCTTCGCAGGAGAGTATCAGCAAGATTTTAGCCTTCGCTCAAAAAGGAAACTCGTGACGATTTCCTGTTTTGTTGGTGAAACTAGAATACGGAGAACTGAAAAGCACTAAGACGCACATAGAATTGGAAATTGACTCCGAGTTTCCAAATTCTATATGCGTTTTTTTCAGCATCTATGTTTATTACCGGTTGCCTGTTCTATGTTTTTCTGGCAGATACTGAGTTACGTGATACATTTTCTATTTGCTCATTCCCTTGGCTTGTTTACCTTTGCCAAAAAGCACCTCATTGACTACCTATTTGCTAAAACGATTACTGAACAGTATTGCAATACTCTGGGGTGTTGTAACTCTGCTATTTGTGCTGTTCAGTCTTATTCCTGGAGATGCGTCGCGGTTGCTCGTTGGCCAGCGTTCGGACAAGAAGTCGATGGAACTTATCCAGAAAGATTTGGGTCTTGACCAGCCTAAGTCAATTCAGTACCTTGCCTTCTTAAACGACCTTTCGCCAATATCTATTCATTCTACCGATTCGCTCAGCCTTTTCTTTCTGGCTAAGGCCAAGTATGGAGAGCCTGCGACTGTCAATGTAGGTAATATGGTTGTGGCATTTAAGGCTCCATACCTTCGTCGTAGCTATCAAAACCAAAAAAACGTTTCTGAAATAATTGCAGAGACCTTTCCCAATACCATGGTCTTGGCTATTGCGGCAATGGTATTTGCCAGCGCGCTTGGCATCTTTCTAGGACTGGTGTGCGGGTTGCATAAAGACAGCTGGTTCGATAAAGGAGCGCTGGTTTTCACTTCATTCGGAATGTCTTTGCCTTCCTTCTTTGCAGCAATCCTGATCGCTTGGTTGTTTGCCTATAAACTGGGAGACTATACAGGGCTGTCGCTCACAGGCAATTTGTGGGAAATCGATGATTTTGGTAATGGCCCCTACCTGAAACTTCAAAATCTTATTCTTCCAGCGCTCACCTTGGGAATTCGACCCTTAGCGGTTGTGCTGCAGCTAACCAGAAGTTCGCTACTTGATGTCCTCTCGCAGGATTATATTCGCACCGCAAGGGCAAAAGGATTGAATATGCGACAAATAGTGTGGCGTCATGGGCTTAAGAATTCACTTAATCCGGTTGTAACGGGTATATCCGGTTGGTTTGCCTCGATGATGGCCGGCGTGATTTTTATCGAGTATATTTTTGGTTGGAAGGGGCTAGGCTATGTTGTTGTTGATGCCCTTAATTCGTATGATATGCCTGTGGTGGCGGGCTGCGTTCTCACCATTTCCCTCGTCTTTATAGTCGTAAATCTCTTCGTGGATTTTGCCTACACTCTCATCGACCCAAGGATTCAACTTAGCTAGGGTGGCTGTTTTATTTCCTGTTGCACGGTAACAATAGTGGCCCAAACACCTTTAGGGTGCCAACGTTTCCGTTAATTATCTTGCAGATATTCGCACCAATATCTAGCGTGGCATCGGTTTTTTCGGTAATTTTGGACGACTAAAAATGTGAACATGAGAAAGAAAATTGCAGCAGGAAACTGGAAGATGAATACAACTCCAGCAGAGGGTGTTAAACTTGTTTCTGAAATACTTGGAAAAGTTTCAGAGGTGGAAGGTGATGTTGAACTTATCGTTTGCCCCCCTTATACTCACCTTGCAACTATTCTTGACAAGGTAAAGGGAAGCCGCATAATGGTTGGTGCCCAGAATTGTGCATGGGAACTTAGCGGTGCATTTACCGGCGAAATCTCTATTACCACGCTTAAGGAAATGGGCGTTACCCACGTAATTATTGGTCATTCGGAGCGTCGTGAATTTTTTCATGAGAGCGATGAAATGATGCTGAAGAAGGTTCGCTTAACCTTAAGCCATGGCCTTATCCCAATTTTTTGTATTGGCGAAAAACTTGCTGAGCGCGAGAAAGGAATTCAGTTCGAGGTTGTTGTAAAGCAGATGGAGAAGGTTGTTTACCAACTTTCGGAAGATGATCTCAAGAAAGTAATAATTGCTTACGAACCAGTTTGGGCCATTGGTACCGGAAAGACTGCAACACCTGAGCAGGCACAAGACATGCATGGCTTTATCCGTAATTCTATTTCGAAGCAATATAGTAGCGCGGTGGCTAATACTATCCCAATTCTTTATGGTGGTAGCGTTAAGGGAGCCAATGCAAAGGAGATATTTTCCATGCCCGATGTAGACGGTGGTCTGATTGGTGGCGCATCGCTATCGGTTTCGGAATACATCGAAATTGCAAAATCTTTTTAGTATCAACAACAAGATTTTTTATTCTTGTCGGGTCGATCGAAAGTGTAGTCAATTAACTTAAACACAATATTGTGAAGTACGTAGAGTTTTGCTGCGTTGTCAGCAACCCCACCGAAGATATACTCGATATTTTAGTAGCTGAGCTCGCCGAGCTTGGCTACGACTCTTTTAATACCGAAGGATCAACACTGAAAGCATATATTCCGGAGGTGGCATTTGATGGCAACTCTTCAGCGGCAATCGTAAATAAATATTTGTCGGCCGATGGGGTAACCATTTCGTGGGAACCGATGCCTGATAAGAACTGGAATGAGGTATGGGAATCGAACTTCGAGCCAATTATTATTGAGGATAAGTGTACCATTAGGGCGCCATTCCATACCAACTTGCCCAAGACCACCTACGAAATTGTTATTGAGCCAAAGATGTCGTTTGGCACCGGACACCACGCCACTACTTACCAAATGGTGGAGTTTGTTCTTGCCAACGAATTTAAGGGATTGCGGGTGTTGGATATGGGCTGTGGTACGGGCATTCTTGCAATTCTTGCCGCAATGAGAGGCGCTTCCGATGTGTTAGCTATCGATAACGACGACTGGGCTTTTCAGAATGCTGAAGAAAATGTTCAGCGCAACGCTTCCGGAAAGGTTCGGGTTGCCTTAGGCGATGCCAATCTGTTAGGGGCAGAAACGTTTGATGTGATTTTGGCAAATATCAATCGAAATATTCTGCTTGCCGATATGTCGCGCTATGTGGATGTGTTGAAAAACGATGGATTACTATTCTTGAGTGGTATTCTTATCGTGGATATTCCAATAATTTCCGAGTGCGCTATTGGGTTAGGACTAACTCTTTTGGAGCAAAAAGATCGGAGTGGATGGGTTGCCCTCTCTTTTAAAAAGTAAACGGTATGGCATTTCTTAAAAACAATAAACGGATATTCTTCTCCCTTCTCCTTGTTGCTTCTCTTTTTCTTGTGAGGGGCGAAAAGCAGGGATTCGATAAGTTTTCCGGCGATCCAGTCGCATTTCCGCTTGAACTACTAACCTATTTTGGTCAGGATTTACCTAAGGAGGTAAAGAGTCAGGTAGATAACTTTATTGTTTTTTGGAATACCGGCAGCTATCTGAGCGATGCCCATAAAAAATTAATTATTGCGGAGTGCAATCAGCTAGTCGAGAAAAAGTGTTTGGCTGTTCCCCACATGTCTACATTCTTGAAAATTATTGGCGCTTTTGGTCAAACCAATCACCCCGTTGGCGATTTTGAGACTTGGCTTAGGGGTATTAGTGGCTCCACGGAACTAAAAGCAGCTAGTGCATCACAGCTCTTTAAGGTATTATCGAATACACAGGTACTACTCGATTCTTCAAGTATTGTTTATCGGGCTGCAGGGCACGTATGGAGTGCTCAGCCACGAGCATTTAAATTTGTGGCAGGGGCGGAGTTGGTTGTGTCGTTCCATGAGGTTGAGTTGGAGTGCAATTCAAGCACCGACAGTATTGCTGTAAAAAAAACATCGGGACAAATCAACCTACTTACCGGTCAGTGGAAGGGCCAGGGTGGTATTGTAACATGGGAAAAAAATGGGTTGTCCCAGAGCGTAACCAATGCTAAGTTGCGCAATTATGCCATTGCACTCGATCAGAACGGGTTCAATGCCGATTCGGTGGAATACGTCAATACCGCATACTTAAAGGAGAAAATTCTAGGTACACTTTCCAGTAAACTGGAGATTGGCATACCTACGAATCTGCTCACCTATCCTCGTTTTAAATCGTATAAGCAGCGGTATGTAATAAAGAATATATTCGAAAATGTTGATTTTGATGGTGGCCTCGAAGTAAAGGGATCAAGTGTTATTGGTTATGGCTCGAGCGAGGATCCGGTAACTATTACTATTCGGCGCCCTAATTCCAATGGGAAAACCTATGATTTCATTCGCACCACGTCGCGATTAGTGATCCTTAAAGAGTCCGAGTTGCGTGCCTCAAAGGCTCAGGTGTCTCTTTTTATTGAACAGGATTCCATCTTTCACTCCAATGTCGACTTGATTTACAAACAAAAACAGGGAGAAGTTTTCCTTGTTCATAACAATCGAATCCTTTCGCAGAGCCCTTACTACGATTCCTACCATAAAATGTCGTTTACCTGTGAACAGCTCTACTGGAAAACGGGAACGGATGAACTTCTTTTTTCCGGTGCTTTTGGAAGTGCGCTGAATCGATCGAACTTTGAGTCTCAAAACTTCTTCAATATCGACCGCTTTGACGGACTAATGGGCACTGATGAACAGCATCCTGTTTATGCTTTACGGAATTTTGCTAAGAAGCATCCCGGAGCGCAACTCACGGCCCAGGGGTTTGCTAATTACCTTCGCAAGAATGTAACCGATACAAGAGTCTATTTGATGAGAATGGCCCAGCTTGGTTATGTTTTTTACGATGTGGAAACCGAAGAAATTCGCTTTGCCCCCAAACTTATGGAGGCACTAAAGGCTCGCAGTAGCCAAATAGATTACGATGTTTTGCAGTTTGTGTCGGAAACAAATGGTGGTAAGGGGAACGCTAAAATGAGTCTTTCTACAAACGACATGTTTATTTATGGTATTGATAATATTTCCGTTAGCGATTCCCAAAACGTTTATATCGCACCGCGTGGAGGAAATATTATTATGAAGAAGAATCGAAATTTCTCCTTCGATGGTGGGGTTCGTGCCGGTCTCTTTACTTTTTATGGGGATAGTTTTGCCTTCGATTATGCCAACTTTAAATTTTCCATGAATAAGGTCGATTCACTCCATATCGACATACAGACTAATCAGCGCGACGCATATGGGCAGCGTGTTCTTGCGAGGGTTAATAGCACCCTTGAATCTATTTCGGGCGATTTACTTATCGACAAACCGAATAACAAGTCGGGTTTAGAACTGAATCCGGAGTATCCAATTTTTCGAAGCACCAAGGAGTCATACGTTTACTACGATTCACCCGAAATATTCGATGGTATTTATAAACGTAAGAAATTCTTCTTTAGAGTAGACCCGTATACCATAGATAGCTTAAATCAGTTTGAGAAGGCTGACCTGAAGTTTCAAGGTCAATTCGAATCGGATGATATTTTTCCACCTTTCGAAGAGACACTCTCGGTTCGTCCCGACAATTCGCTGGGATTTGTTCATAAGACTACGGATGCTGGCCTACGAGCCTATAAAGGGAAGGGTGTTTTCTACAACAATGTTGATTTAAGTAATCAAGGGTTGATAGGTAAGGGGGCACTAACTTACCTCACTTCTCGCACTACCTCACCGGGGTTCTTCTTCTTTCCCGACTCCGCTTTAGCAATTACCGATAAGTTTGTGCTTGGCGAGCAATTGGCTGGGATTGAATTTCCTGACGTAGTGGGCGAGGGCAATCGTTGGAAGTGGCTGCCTCGAAAAGATACCATGAAGATTTCTTACGGCGAGAAACCGTTCCTAATGTTCAACAGCAAGAGTTCCTTAATGGGCGATTTGATTCTTACGCCTGTTGGACTTATTGGCAATGGCACTACGGTGGTGGAGAATGCGCAGCTGGTGTCAAAAAAATATCGCTACGATGCCCGTCGGTTCAAATCGGATACCACCTCATTTAACCTCTTCAGTAGAGAGCAGAATCTTGCCTTTGCCGCCGATAGCGTAAAGGCTTTGGTCGATATGGACAAGCGCGAGGGAACTATTTCGAAAAACGGCGCCTTTATACGCGCGTCGCTGCCCGAAGTGAAGTATAGCTCTTTCCTCGATGCCTTAGTGTGGCACATGGATAAGTATGACTTTACCATGACTGCAACCCGCTCGATGCCTGTGGAGAAAATCAACATTGTGAAACGCAGACAAATCACGGTTAATGATACCATTCCCACCGGAGCAATTTTTGTTTCGACTCGGGCCGATCAGGATACTCTTAACTTTGTATCTCCGCTTGCGGACTACAGTATCGATTCTGCCACCATTCGAGCCAAGAAGGTGAAATACCTCTTGGTTGCCGACGCTCAAGTAAAACTTGGTGATGGAAATATTGATGTAGCGCGTGGTGGCTTGTTACGACCATTTAAGAAGGCCGAGATATTTGTCGATAAAGTGGGTAAGTTTCATCGACTCTACGATGCAGATGTTGCCGTGTTGAGGGGAATGGATTATAAGGCTAGTGGAAAGTATGACTATATCGATTATCAGAAGAATGTTCAGACCTTCTTTTTCAAGGATATTAGTGTTGATAAATCGCGGATAGAAACTTATGCCAATGCTACGCTTACCGAGCCCGATAGCTTTAAACTGAGCCCTGAGTTCGACTTTATGGGTGATATAAATCTTAAAGGGAGCAAGCACTTTCTTGAGTTTTATGGTGGTGTAAGACCAATTCATAGTTGCCCCGGAGTTGTTCGTAGCTGGTTGAGATTCCAGACGGAGATAAACCCCGATAGCGTAGTAATACCATTTCGGGAGCCGGTGTTTGATGTCAATCAATCGCCCCTTTTCACCGGAACGTTTATTGCTTCCGATTCGATCCATATTTTCCCGGGATTCTTAAGTTATCATAAGTTTTTCCTTGGCGATCCAGTGGCAACTTCTGTCGGTTACCTCTACTTTCAGAAGAATCAGGGGAAGTTTGTTGTGAGTAGCCCCGCTCTTTACGGACACTCCGATACTACCGGAAACAGAGTTACCCTTAACCGGGATTTTTGCATGCTCGAAGCGGAGGGCAAGCTAAGCCTCGCCTCCAAGTTTGGCCGTATGGAGATAAACATTGCGGGAACCCATACCTATATGCTGGAGGAGGAGAAGGCAAAACTCGATGTAGTAATGGATATGGACTTCTTCTTTAATCAGCTGTCGCTACAAGCAATGGCAGCCGATTTGAATACTATGAAGGAGTTAGCTCCAGTGGATATGGGGCGGATTAGTTTTGTAAAGGGGATTCAGAATATTGTTGGGTATACTCAGGGTAAGCAATTGCTCAATGAGCTAAACTTATATGGAAAAATAACAACGTTACCACCGCAGCTCATGCACTCTATTGTCCTTACCGATTTGGTATTGGTGTGGAATCAGGAAACAAAATCCTTTGTTTCGAAAGGCGATATCGGTATTGGAATGCTTGGTGGTGTTCAGGTTCATAAAAAAGTGAAAGGGTTTGTAGAGGTAGTAAAACGGCGTTCGGGCGATTTGATCACCCTATACCTCGAACCTGCTCCAGGAAAGTATTACCTGTTTGCCTACATCCGAGGAACAATGCATATTGCAGGCTACTCTGATGCTTTTGTAGTACCCATTAGCGGGCTGAGCGGTAGTAAGCGAACCCAACCCGGAAAGCGTGGTCAGCCTCACTTTAACTATGTAATTACCGACCGCAATGTGCTTGGAGCAGCGCGTAAGCGGTTTGCCGAGATCAACGCGGGGGCAACCCCTGATGAGGTCCCCGACGACGTGCCTAGCGGACAGTAGACGGGAAATAGGCTATGGGCTATGGGCTATAGACTGCTGACTGCTGACTGCCGACTGTGGACTGAAGACTGCCGACTGAAGACTGTGGACTGCCGACTGTGGACTGCCGACTGTGGACTGCCGACTGCCAACTGCACCATTCACTTTCTCTGCCATTCGGCTACCTCAAGGTCTTTAATTTTATCGCCATCAATGGTTAGGCGAATGGCTGTTCTAACCAAATGAAAGCCGCTAATCCCAGCAGCACCGGGGTTGATGAAAAGCAGATCGTTTTTCCTGTCGGGGATAACCTTGAGGATGTGCGAATGACCAGCCAAAAAAATCTTGGGCTTATACTTTTCGATGAGTATTCTAGCCTCGGGGCTATATTTGCCGGGGTAGCCGCCAATGTGGGTAATCAGAACAGAGACTTCCTCTATCTTGAAACTCTGGAAAAGTGGATTGTTCCAGCGCGTTTCGGTCCCATCGATGTTTCCATGAACGGCAATTACCGGCGCCACGGTTTCCAGCGCGGCAATCACCGCCACCGTTCCTATATCGCCGCAGTGCCATATCTGGCCGCAGCCTTCAAAAAACTTGAGTAGCTTATCGTCGGTGTGGCCGTGGGTGTCCGAAACTATGCCAACTTTAATCATTCGTAATGTTTTACTAAATTTGCCGCAAGATACTCAATAACGACATGCATATTTTCTATTCAAATCAAATAACCGACAATATTGCTACCCTTCCCGAGGAGGAATCGATGCACTGCGCTAAGGTGCTGCGGCTGAATGTTGGCGATAAGGTGAATATTATCGACGGGGTAGGCGGGTTTTATCTTGGCGAGTTGCTCTTCTCGCATCCCAAGCACTGCCACATTACCATACTGGAGAGCACGCTGGAGCATGGTAAGCGGCCTTACCATTTGCACATTGCCCTAGCACCAACCAAGAATATCGACCGGTTTGAGTGGTTCCTCGAAAAGGCCACCGAAATGGGGGTGGACGAGATTACCCCGCTGCTGTGCGACCGCTCCGAGCGCAAGGAGATTAAGCTCGACCGCAGCGAGCGCGTGGTGGTGGCTGCGGCCAAGCAATCCATCCATGCCTACATGCCCAAGGTAAATCCCATGATGCCCCTCAAGCAGTTCCTATCGCGTGAGTTTGATGGGCGCAAGGCGCTTGCCTACTGCGAGGGCGATACTCAGGCACAGCTGCACCATTGGGTTATGCCTGGCGAATCGTGCATTGTGATGGTGGGCCCCGAGGGCGACTTCTCGCCCGCTGAGGTGGCGCTGGCTATGGGGAAGGGATTTACTCCCGTAAGCCTTGGCAACAGCCGCCTCCGTACCGA
Organism: Williamwhitmania taraxaci; assembly: GCF_900096565.1. Taxonomy (NCBI): domain Bacteria; kingdom Pseudomonadati; phylum Bacteroidota; class Bacteroidia; order Bacteroidales; family Williamwhitmaniaceae; genus Williamwhitmania; species Williamwhitmania taraxaci. Next base: position 34,897 of record NZ_FMYP01000019.1, on the reverse strand, counting down.
AACCGCTGGGGTTATGGCCGCTGCCGCGCTAAGCTTGATGAACTGCTAAGTATTTTTTTATTGATTACTTACCTACGGTTCTGTAAGAGCCAAACGTTGGTAGAAATAATGTATCGCAATCCGTTTTTTTGCGCCCCGTAGGTGGCGCCACTATTCATTGCATCGCATTTGATAATCAATATTGCGCACCTACAGCGAATCAATTGTTGTCTTTGTTAAATTTCAAGAGCGAGGTTATGCCTCGCTCTTGTATTTCTATCCGTTTTGCTAAACAGCTTCCTCTCCGGTTGTGGGATGCTCTGTGGTTCCTGTCTTCTTTTTCTTTCTCCCGGATTCTTTCAAAGCCTTGTCGATAAGCCACTCCAAATGACCGTTGGTGCTGCGGAACTCGTCCGCAGCCCATTTTTCCACGGCTTTCATGGTCTCCTCTTCAATTCTTAAAACAAATGCTTTTTTAGCCATTTTTCTAGTAGAGTGATCCTGCATTTATTACTGGTTTTGCACCTTCGTCGGAGCATAGCACCACCATTAGGTTGCTAACCATGGTTGCCTTCTTATCGTCGTCTAAGTCAAGAATTTTTTTCTCGGAGAGCTGCTTGAGCGCGAGTTCCACCATGCCTACAGCACCCTCTACAATCTTTTCGCGTGCCGCAACAATTGCGGTAGCTTGCTGGCGGCGGAGCATGGCTCCGGCAATCTCGGACGCGTAGGCAATATAGTTTATCCTTGCCTCAATTACACAAATCCCTGCAATATCGAGACGTTCTCGAAGCTCTATCTCCAGCTGCTCGTTTACCGCCTCGCCTCCGGCCCGTAGGGTAATCTCTGTATTCTCAGCTTCGAAGTTGTCGTAGGGGTAGTGGCCGGCAAGTTTCCGCAATGCCGCTTCGCTTTGCACCACTACAAAATGTTGATAATCGTCTACCTGGAATGCCGATCGGTAGGTCTCCTCAACTTTCCAAACAAGCACTAAGCCAATCATGATAGGATTGCCTACCTTGTCGTTTACCTTAATGGGTTCGCCGTTAAAGTTGCGCGCTCGCAGGGAGATGTTTCGCTTAAGGTTAAGCGGGTTCACCCAGTAAAATCCATTCTCTTTGATAGTGCCCACGTAGCGCCCAAAGAATACCAACACGTTCGATTCGTTGGGGGCTACAATTACAAATCCAATGATGAGGAATACGGCCAGGGCAAGAAAGAATATTGCTGGGATAAATTCTAATATTAATCCTGCAATTCCTAACCCCAACGAAGTGATTACCATTGTTACCCCAACCCATCCGGCTGTAGGTTTAATTACCTTTTCTGCGTTCATAGTGTAGATATTAAAATGATATCAATGCGATGGCAATATACAACAGTTTTTAGATTGATGTCAAGGTTTTGGAGATATATTTTCGAACTAAAATAAAAAACGCCTGAAAGTTTTAAACTTTCAGGCGTTTTTTATGGGAAAAGTAAACAGCTATTTTCTGTTGGCTAGCCAACTCCCTCCAATTAACAGGAGTATTAGCGATAAGATGAGGGTGGTTACAAGGTAGGTATTCGATCGCGATTCGGATTCCCGAAGTGCCATCGTTATTGGGTTACTCTCTGCCGAGGCAAAGTGCGGCATCTCCCGCCAAGCCCATTTGCCTACAATGGTGCCGTTGTGGATAAGCAGTAGGCCCGGGTTCGATCGAACAATGGTTTTGAGCATAGTTTCGTCGGCTTGGGCAATGGTTACCGGAAGTTCAATGGTTGTGGCAACTTCCTTAATTCTCGCCCAATCGGAGGAGGAAACGATTATAAACTTATGCTTGTTGGTTAAGCATAAGCCCGCCAGGTTTTGGATGTAGTTTATTCTGGAAAGATTGGCCGTTTCCAGCTTGGGCGCAATCAGTAGAAAGGTGTAGCCCTGCCCCTCGGTAACCATTGAGGTAATGTCCTCGTTGTTTTCGCCGGTTAGGCTGAAGTTGGAAATAGTGGGGGTATACCCTTTTTTCACGAGCACCGATTTGCTATCTACAAATACCCAAGTGCTGTCCTGCCATGGGTAGTTGGACTCGTCAAACGATTTTTCAATACCATCTTTCTTGTAAACGAGCGTTGTTTTGTACTCGTCGGCAGGCGCTCCGGCAGGAATAGCCATTGCTTCTTTCAGGTTTACACCAATTTTAAACGGGCGGAAGTCGATAACGGGCTTGTAGGCCAAGGAGTGGAGCGATATGCCCACGGCAATGGCGGCAAGCACAAACGTGGCAGACCAGTTGAGGAGGCATTTGCCAAACATCTCTTGCCTGCTCTTGCTTCCGTAGAAAGCGAGTATGGCAATGGGCAGAAATACTAGATTTTTATAGAAGGTAGCCCAGTTGGATAGCTTAATGGCATCGCCAAAGCATCCGCAGTCGGTAACCGGATTGAATAGTGCCGAAAAGAAGGTGAGCACCGTAAACCCTACCATGAAGATAAGCGCTCCCCATGCGGCTACGCGGTTCTTAACCCTAAATAGGAGCATGAGTCCAATGAGCATCTCGGTTGCCGATAGTGCAATGGAAAGCGGCAGCGCAATGGGGTTGAAGAAGGGCATGCCGAAGGCTTCAAAGTAGTCTACCAGCTTGTAGGTTGTTCCCATGGGGTCGATGCCCTTAACAAAACCGGAGAAGATAAACAGGACTGCAATGGCAATAGCAGCAATCCTGCTTGCAACGATTATACTTTTTTTCATTTTATGTCGTGTTTTTTTATTTCAACCAAAATCTTGCTGAAGATGTTCTCGGGGCTATCCATACCTCCGGTATTGTTGGAGCAATCTACTCGGTCGAGGTTGTAGTTGAGGTTGCACATTTCGCGGTATTCGCGCCTAACTTTTTCCTGAAAATCAATGCTCGCCTCGTGGATGTCGGCCTTACCCTGGAGGTAGTCCCTCTCGGGCCCGGTGCGCTCCTCGGTCAGCTTCTTTTCGGTAAAGCTGAGCGGCACATCGAGGAATAGGTTTATGGTGGGTTGTGGTATTTTGTAGAAATCGAACTCCATGTCGATAATCCACTGCCGGAGCTTTTCCCGCTCCGAATTGTCGGATAGCTTTGCGCACTGGAATGCAATGTTGGAGTACACGTAGCGATCGAGAATCACCGCCTTGCCCTCCTTGAGCCACCCTTGCAGCTGTGCTGCCGCATTGTGCCTGTCGCCGGCATAAATAAGGGCAATGAGGTATGGGTTTACCGAATCAATATTGCCCAAATCGCCACGTAGAAAACGGGCAATGAGGTCGCCAAAGAGTGGTGAGTCGGTGCGGGGGAAGTGGAGGAATTCGCTGTTTATCCCCTGGCGTAAAAGGTAATCCTTAAGCATGCTAACTTGGGTTGATTTCCCGGCGCCATCGAGCCCTTCAAAAACAATAAGCATTGTAACGTATGTTTTTCTTAAAAAATGCTTGGGTTACGAAAGCTGAAACATTATGTTTGCTACCTTTGAACCTCTAATGAAATTTGATGCAAGATAGCAAAAATGGAAAATATTGCTTCTTACTTTCTTAAAAAAGTAACCATCACCTGTGGCGGAAAGCTTTTAGATTTAAGCAATCCTGTGGTCATGGGGATTATTAATGTCACGCCCGATTCATTCTATATTGGGAGTCGTTTCAGCAGCGCAGGTAGAGCGGTGCGCGAAGTGGGCAAAATGCTACAGGAGGGCGCGCGCATTATTGATGTGGGGGCATACTCGTCGCGGCCGGGGGCCAAAGATATATCGAGCAAAGAAGAGTTGGCGCGGTTATCTCCAGTCATTAAAGCTATTAGGAAGAGTTTTCCGGAGGCTATTCTCTCGGTTGATACTTTCCGGTCGGAAGTGGCTCGGCGCATGGTGGAGGATTTTGGTGTAGCCATGGTTAACGATATTTCGGGCGGCGAACTTGATCCTGCTATGTTTCAAACGGTGGCCGATTTGAATGTGCCCTACATACTGATGCACATGAAGGGCAATCCACTCACCATGCAAAACCGCCCCACCTACGAGAATCTCGAACAGGAGCTTATACTCTACTTTTCGGAAAAACTGAAGGCGTTGAATTTGCTAGGAGTGAAGGATGTGATTCTAGATCCTGGTTTTGGATTTGGGAAAACTGTTGATCACAATTTTGAACTCTTGGCTAGGCTAAATGATTTTCGGGTTTTCGACCTACCTATCTTGGCTGGTTTTTCTCGAAAATCGATGGTTTATAAGACGATTGATACTACACCAGAGGGGTCGCTTAACGGCACAACTGTTCTGAACACCATTGCTTTGCTGAAAGGGGTTTCAATCCTTAGGGTTCATGATGTAAAAGAGGCTATTGAAACCATTCAACTTCTCGACAGGTATAAAAAATTTAGGCACTTTTAATTAATTGGTAGCGATGATGGAGTTAGCCTTTATAACCCTTAAAATCCTTGATGTTGTAGATATTCTTCTGGTGGCAATATTGCTTTACCAAATCTACATGCTCGTTCGAGGCACCGTGGCCATTAACATCTTTGTTGGTGTGTTTGCCCTCTACTTGGTTTGGCTTATAGTGAAGGCACTAAATATGGAACTTCTCAGTTCCATTCTCGATAAGGTTATCGGGTTAGGGGTTATTGCCCTCATCATTGTGTTTCAGCAAGAAATTCGTCGGTTCCTTCTATACATTGGTAATCGCTATTTTTCCCGCTATAACTTCTCCATTGAGCGGTTGTTCTTTCCGGGTCGCACCGAAAAAGATAATTTGCTAAACGTAGAGTCGATAGTAAAGGCAGCGCGGAATATGAGCGAAACAAAAACTGGCGCTCTCATCGTGCTTGCTCGACGGTCGGAACTGGAAGTGTATGCCGAAACGGGTGACTTAATTGATGCGGTGATTAGCTCCCGATTGCTGGAGAATCTCTTCTTTAAGAATAGCCCATTGCACGATGGTGCGGTAATTATTTGCAACAACAGGATTCACGCCGCTAGATGCGTATTACCGGTAACCGACAACATGAGTTTGCCCGCTCACTACGGTATGCGCCATAGGGCTGCCGTAGGAATCACTGAACACACCGATGCGGTAGTGGTAATCGTTTCGGAAGAGACTGGGAGGATTTCATTTGTCAAGGATGGTGCCGTAAAATCGCGCCTTACCCCAGCGGAATTGCAGGCTGAAATTGAATCGGCTTTTGCTGCTCTCGATTAAATTTATTTGCTTTTACCGAATGTAAAACGATGTTCTTCGCCCTCACGGAGTCGCTTGATGTTTTTTCGATGGGAGAGAATAATCATTATGGCCACCGAGAACGAGAAGGCCGCAATGGAAAGGGTGGTATGTCCAAAGGAAAAGTTTACTAGAATAGGAAAGGCAATTGCGGCAACGAGCGATCCTACGCTTACATAACCCGAAAGAAGGAACGTGATGAGGAAGATGCCTACTGCAAATATGGTGGCAAACGGATGTATGGCCATGCCCACGCCAGTCAATGTTGCAACGCCCTTTCCACCCTTGAAATTTGCAAAAACGGGGAATACATGGCCTAGGAATGCAAATAATCCTAGAACAAGTTGGAATAGAGCAAAATATTCTGTGCTTGGTTTAAAACCTGAGTAACTTGCTAGCGTTAAGGCGAACCACCCTTTAGCCACATCAACTAGAAACACAGGCACTCCAGCTTTAGCACCGAGAACACGAAATGTGTTTGACGCACCTGCATTTCCGCTGCCGTGTTCGCGTATATCAATTCCATAGAACGCCTTACCAACCCATAGTGAGGTTGGTATTGAACCTAGTATGTAGGCACCTGCAAGGCAATATACGGAATGAATTATATCCATTTATCATGTTTGGTGGGTGCAAGTTTAAAGAAATAAAGCGAGAACAACGACATCATTTTTCATAATGATGATTCTGTCCCAATTTGGTCGCTGGCTCGTTGGTCCTAGCATGTGGATAATTCTTATACTATTACCTTCAATATTTTCGGATTCACTTGACCAATATTCTCAATTGTCTTATCTTACTTTCGATTTTGAGTAATACTTAATAGCTGGCCCTATGTCTCGATTGATATTTTTTGCAGGATTCTTACTTTCATTGAGTTCTGTATTTGTCGTTGGGTCTGCAAATGCCCAGTCAGACACTACGCTGCTCGAAGGCAGTCGTTTCTTTGATCTCACCCTTGAGCAGCTCATGAATGTTCAGGTTGATGTTGCCACGCGCAGCTCCGAGAATATTCGAGAAGCGGCGGGTGTAGTTACGGTGGTTACAAATGCGGAGATGCTCAAGGCTGGAACTCGCGATTTAAAGGAAGTGCTCTCCACTTTTGTTCCAGGTATGGATTTTGGGATTGATGTTGAAGGGGTTGTAGGTGTTGGGTTTCGGGGTATTTGGGGGAACGAAGGGAAAGTCCTCTTGCTTGTAGATGGATTGGAGGTAAATGAGGACTTGTTTGCGACACTTCAGTGGGGTAATCATTATCCTGTAGATATGATTGAAAGGGTTGAAGTTATACGTGGACCGGGCAGCGCGATTTATGGAGGGTACGCAGGTTTAGCGGTAATCAATGTAATCACCAAAGCGTCGGGGCAAGGTAATGGCAGTTATGGCGCGTTTCTCAACTCCTATTCAAAAGATGCAGCCACTCATCGAAATATGTCGTTTGGGCATACTCAAGAATTGGGACCAGTAAAGTTTAGCTTTGCCGGCACGGAAGGGGAGGGGACTCGAGCCACAAGAACGTGGATCGACGCACAGGGCGTTCCCGTTAAGCTATCGGATAAATCGGAAATAAGGGTAAGCAATTACAATGCATTTGTTCAATACAAGGGGCTTTCGGTTCGTGGAATGATCGATTTGTATCGGTTGTCTACTGCTACGCTTTGGGGGCAGTCGTTTGGTGGGAACAATTATAAACAAAAGTTTGATAGCTATTTTGGGGATGTAAGATACACCTATAGTGTAAACTCACGGTTAAAGATTATTCCATCGGTTCAAATTAAGCAACAGTATCCTTGGCAACTTGAGGTTCCGACTTCTTCGTATAAGAATAGAAGATACAGCAATAAGGTTGCTTTTGATGTGAATATGGTGTATGATTTACGGGAGAATTCTCGCCTAATGGTTGGCGGGCAAACCTCCCAGTGTCGTATTCTGGGTGATGCTTCGGATTTGATTGTTGATAAGTCTGATTTCTCAATCATTAACTATGCGGGCTATGGTCAATTGACCTATTCTACAAATTGGGCTAACTTTACTATTGGTTGTCGATTTGATAGCTATAACCATTATGGTTCGTCATTTGTACCTCGATTGAGCATAACAAAAGCCTGGTCCGACTTTAGTTTCAAAGCCATGGCGAGCCAATCGTTTCGAGTTCCCGGAGGGGTTATCCCCAAGCGCAATATGGCGTTAGGTATTGCTACTGATCCCGAAAAGGCTACTAACTATGAGTTGGAGATCGGTTACCGATTTGGTAAACACATATGGTTTACGGTAAACGGTTATCGTGTGGTTTTCGATAAGGTAATTGTGTATACTTCAGATCCAGTTTCAGGTTTCGGTAACTATTCCAATGGTGGAACTCAAGGAACCTACGGAACGGAAGCCGATTTTCGGATTACGTACGACTACGTCGATTTTAGGTTGAACTATGCCTACTATGTGCCCGATGGAAATGAAACTGGGAGTTACACAATCCCTAATCATGATGAGGTTTATCCCGCTCTTGCCAACCATCGGCTTAATGCAATAATGGGCTTCAAGGTATCGAAGAAAATATCAGTTACCCCATCACTCTCATGGTACAGCGAACGCTATGGGTTTAATGTGAATTCCTCCTCGCCACAAAAGTTCGGAGCCCAAGCGTTGGTTAACGTTTCCGTTTCCTTTACTAGCGTATTGGTCGATGGCCTCGACTTTTACTGTGGGGCACACAATATTACCGATAGAAATGTAGCTCTTATTCAGCCATACAACGGCGGTCATCCAGCAATACCTAGCGAATCGGCATCGGTATTCGCACGGTTGGTGTTTAATTTTTAGATTAACTTAGGTTCCATTCTCGAAAAAACTGATCAAGATACCGTTCCATGAAATCGTGGCGCTCTTGGGCTATTGCTTTGGCCGAGGGTGTGGTCATTCTATCCTTGAGCAAAAGCAATTTCTCGTAAAAATGGTTGATGGTATGCGATTGGTTTGTTTGGTATTCTTGGAATGAGCCATGCAATATAGGGTTTACTCCTGGTTCGTATAGGCTCCGGTTCTTCGAGCCTCCGTAGGTGAATGCTCGTGCTATACCAATAGCTCCAATTGCATCAAGCCTGTCGGCATCTTGAACGCATTGACTTTCAATTGTATTTGCAGGTGTATCTACTCCTGCACCCTTGAAACTTACTTCCGATATAATGGTGAGTATATCTGTCACTTCTGAAGGTGGTAAGCCAGTGCTATCCAAAAATAATTCGGTTTTGCTCGTTCCGCTATTTCCTAACTTCCAATCGTCGATGTCGTGCAATAGGGCAGCCATTTCAACGAGGAAAAGGTCTGCTTTCTCTTTGATTGCGATTTGGAGGGCAAGCTGAGTAACTCTATTTACATGCCACCAATCGTGGCCTGATGTATCGTTTGCATGAAAATGCATTACAAATTGACGCGTATTGATCAGTGTCTCTTCTTTCATGTCAAAATTGATGTGGGTTAATCATTACTCAATATATCTGATTTGCAGCTTGGCTATCGAATAGTTCTGACGGTATGTTATTAAGCTAAGATTAGCGCAAGATAATGACTTTGTAATTGTCTAATTGAAACTTCTAATAACTTTGTGAAATTATAATTGATACCTTCCTGTAAAGGTGTAATTGGTTCCTTTTGCTTATTAACTATTGGTATGAATAAAAAAATAGTAGGGAAAGTTGTACGGATTAGTTTGCTTGTTTTGGTTATTGTTGTCATTGCAATTCAGCAGCGTAAGACTATTGATCCAGTCATCAAAGAGGATAGTAAGAAAGATACCAGTGTAAGTAGTTATTTCTCACTTGGCGATGTTCAGCGATTATTTGATGCAGCGGCGATGCTAAAGGTGGGAGAGGCTGACTCTTCAATAACCTTTGTATATGATAGCCACCGAGAATTGTTGGGACAAGTTGTTTGTTCCGGCCCCTATGCCGATAGTATTATTGGTTATTCTGGGCCAACACCATTGCTTATTGGTATTTCTAATTGCGACACGATTGTTGGGATCAATTTGCTCCGCAATACAGAGTCACCTGGATACATTCGAAGACTCGAAGGAAAAGATTTCTTTAAGCGATGGAATGGTTTGTCTGTGAAGGATGCACTGGCATCGAACGTTGACGCTATTGCAGGGGCTACCTATAGCTCCGATGCTATAATTCAAAATATGAGAATACGGTTGAGCAAATATGCTGCAGTTGTACCGGAGCACCTTCCTAATGATTGGAATTCCTTTGCAAAACTTATTGCTTCCTTTCTTGTGCTTGCGTTAGCGTTGCTTAGTTTCTTTTTCACTATTAGGATGAAACGATTTCGGATGTCTCTTCTCGTATCGAGCATTCTCGTTCTCGGATTTTGGGGCGGCACTTTCATCTCCTCTGCTCTTCTGTATGGATGGCTTGTAAATGGAATTCCGTGGTTTTCCAAAATACTGTTATCGCTCTTATTCCTGTTGACAGTTGCATTGCCGTTACTTACCAACAAGTCGTTTTATTGTTCATTTGTTTGCCCTTTTGGGGCTTGTCAAGAGTTGGCAGGCAAAATATCACCAACGAAGATTGCTATCAATCAGAAGGTATCAAAAATATTAAGGTGGATTCCTATAATATTCCTAGGAACTATAGCCTTAGTGTTATTACTTGGAATTTCAGTTGATCTTACCAATGTTGAGCCATTCAGCGCGTTTACTTATCAAACGGCTTCGGCGGTGGTGCTTGTGTTGGCAATATTTTTCCTTCTAGTTTCGATATTTGTTCCTAAACCGTGGTGCAACTATTTTTGTCCTACAGGTGCTTTGTTGGAGCTGATTCGGAAGCCTGGGAAACCTTTGAACGGCTATTTTAAACGGAAGAAGTAAGAACTGAAAACATAAAACCCCGGATTCGAAAGAATTCGGGGTTTTATGTTTTAGATAGTTTTATTTCTGATCTAGATATTTCTTTGTTGTAACTATCGTAGCATAGTTTTTAAGTGTGGCGAGGGTGGATGCTTGGACCTGCTTCGCTTTAATTTTTATTCCATTATAGACGAGATCCTTTGTTGCACATGCATCTTCAACCAGAAATACTTCATACCCTTTATCTGCCGCCGTTCTTACTGCCGCCTCCACACACATATGGGTTTGCATGCCGCAAATTACAATCTTTCCAGCATTTAGTTCAATAAGCAACCGTTCAAGATCGGTTCCCTTAAAGCTGCTAACATCTGTTTTCGTTATTACCCTTTCGTCTTCAACAGGTTTTACTAGGTAGTATATGTTACCTCCAGATTCAACCTTGTGCTTGATATGGATTACGGGTTTGTTTGCTTTTCTGAACTTTTCTAGGATTAGTTCAGCGTTTTTTGCAGCTGGAATCGGCTGAACTAATGCACTTTTTCCTCCAGGAAAGTAAAAATCTTGAATGTCGATTAGGAGCAAAACTTCTGTTTTCGGTTTTTCTTGCGAAAATCCGACGAGCGATAGCAGTATCGCCGCGATCAGAAGAGTCAGTTTTTTTCTCATAGTATTGGGTTTAAGGATTGTTAGTGCTTTTCTGTAAATTCAGAGATAGAGTGTCCTTTGTAGTAACAAATGTATTTAAGTAATGACATGCTGTCGGTGTTGTATTTCACTTGTTTTGTCTAATGCTACTGGTTTTGCTCTCCTCCAGTTGCCCTAGTATCGAAACTACTCTCGCTATGCAAGGATTGCATCGAATTTTTGTGAGGTTTTGTTCTCCTACTTTTTCCCTGTCGTATGGCGTTTCGAGCGAAGCTCCAAGCACATGTCGACAGGTTAGCCCTCCAAATTCTTTTTCCATTTTGGTGAGAAATTGTTGGGCTAAGACGCTAGTTTGCTCTTTTGATTCTTTGTCGTTGGGTGATTGGTTTCCATACATTAATCCTAACACTCCTGCATTGATTGCGCCACAAATTTCTTGTTTGCGCCCTATTCCCCCGCCTAGGGTTGAGGTTAACTTTAAGGCTACAGATAGATCGAGGCCATGGTCGTTTGCAAAAACAGAAATTACCGATTGTGCACAGTTCATGCCATTTTCGAAATTTTCGATGGCAAGTAATGCCTTGGGATTATTCATAATCGTTGTCTCTATTCAAGCGTTTTTTAGAGTGTGTAATATATTGTTTTTTGCCTACCAGTATTCTCTCTGGATAGATAAAAAATTGAACTTCGATTGATTTTATAGTGTATCACGTCGACTCGTAGGGTGTACTATGAAGTGATGAACAATGGACTTTGCTCTAGATAAACCCCAACTGGAAGATTCAAATCGATCAAGAGCAATCGTGATATCAAATTAATCCAGCAGATCGACCTTAAAGATCAAACCTGAATTGGGTGATATATGCACCTTTACATGCTCACCTATTTCCACCTGTTGATAAACGTCTTTCTCTACTTCAATCAGATCTTCCCCGATTAGAAAGTAGTGCTTTTGCGATCCAATTTCGGCGGCAATAAAGGCGGGGTTTTCTGCAAAACTACCAGTTTCCGAAAGGTTGGCGATTGGCTCATCTACCTGTTCTTTGTTGGTGATGATCTCCTCTTTAATCTCCTTCTGTCCTAATTTGAGGTCCATATTTACCTTTCGGTTTATCCACATGGACAGGAAGTAACCAATAATTAAGGCTACGAAAATAGCAATGATGATGAAGGCAATCCATTGAGGATTTTTTTCGGTGAGGACAAATGCGATGGCTGCAATGCCTATTAACAGGCCTACCGAGCCGCCAAAAATCTTTCCTGTTCTCTTTTCCTTTTTGAGGGCTTCAATTTCTGTGGGTAGTAGTGGTGTCTTCATATCTTTTTTGATACAAGTTACTACCATATTTTGTGCAGATCAAGTTTTTTGGCAAAAAAAGTTGCCCCATTTGGGGCAACTCTATTATAAATGCGGATTTATAGTTGAGGGCCAGCGGCAATGAGCTTTTTTCCTGCGTCGTTGTCGGTGAAATTATCGAAATTTTTGATGAATTTGGCAGCAAGATTTCTTGCTGTTTCGTCATACTCGGCTGCATTAGCCCAAGCCTGACGTGGGTTTAGCATTTTGCTATCTACACCCTTAACTGTTTTTGGAACCTGCAGGTTGAATATGGGAAGTGTTACAAATTCAGCATCTTCAATCGAGCCATCCAGAATGGCATTAATGATTGCACGGGTTGAGGGAAGATCAATACGCTTGCCTACTCCATATTTTCCACCAATCCATCCAGTATTAACCAGGTATGCTTGCGATCCATTTAATTTCATTTTCTTAATCAATTCACGGGCATATACCGTTGGGTGAAGAAGAAGGAATGCTTGACCAAAGCAGCTGCTGAATGTTGGTTGTGGTTCGGTTACTCCGAGTTCCGTTCCGGCAAGTTTTGCAGTAAATCCACTCAAAAAATGATACTGGGTTTGGTCGGGTGTCAACCTCGATACAGGAGGGAGAACTCCGAAAGAATCGGCTGTTAGGAAGATTACCTTTTTTGCATGTCCTGCCTTCGAAACGGGTTTAACAATATTCTCGATATGGTAAATGGGATAGGAAACGCGGGTATTTTCGGTTTTCTTTTTCGAGGAAAAGTCAATGTTTCCTTGGGCATCAACGTCTAAATTTTCCAAAAGGGCATTGCGGCGAATGGCGGCATAAATATCTGGCTCTTTTTTGGGGTCGAGGTCGATACATTTTGCATAACAACCACCTTCGAAGTTAAACACTCCATTATCGTCCCAGCCATGCTCGTCGTCTCCAATCAGCATTCGATGTGGATCGGCAGAGAGGGTGGTTTTTCCGGTTCCAGAAAGCCCGAAGAAAATAGCAACATCACCGGCCTTGCCCACATTGGCAGAGCAGTGCATGGCTGCAATTCCCTTTAGTGGAAGGAAGTAATTCATCACAGAGAAAATACCTTTCTTGTTTTCGCCACCATACCAAGTTCCGCCCATGACGGCCATCTTTGTGCCAAGATTGAATACTACATATACTTCCGAATTCATCCCCATCTCTTTCCAGTTGGGGTTGGTGGTCTTTGATGCGTTCAAGAAAACAAAATCGGCTTCAAAGGTTTTCAACTCCTCTTCGGTAGGCCGAATAAACATGTTCTTTACAAAATGTGCCTGCCAAGCTACCTCCAAAACGAAGCGCACTTTTAATCTTGTGTCAGGGTTGGCACCGCAATAGCAGTCAACCACGTAAAGGTCCTTGTTCGAGAGTTGTTCGGCCGATAAATTTCTAAGTCTATCCCAGTTTTCCGCAGAAAGAGGTTTGTTGTCGGAACTCTTTTTATTTTGTTCGGCCCACCACACATTTGCTTCGGAGGAAGACTCTTTCACAATATACTTATCTTTGGGGCTTCGACCCGTAAAAATCCCGGTATCAACATTTACGGCTCCAAGATTTGTTACAATTCCCTTTTCATATCCTTCCAATTTTGGATCTGTTTCGTGCTTGAAAAGAAGATCGTAACTAGGGTTATAAAAAAGTTCTTTTACTCCTGTAATGCCATAGCTTTCTAAAGCCTTCTTTAATTTCTCCATAACTGTCAAAAGTTTCTTTAAATACGTATTGATTAACACGAACCATTATACAAAGTTCGGTTTGTTTATCTCTTTTTCCTAATTTTAAATCGATTGCGGTGCAAAACTAATTTAGTTTTTTTATTTGTGTCTTTCGAAATTCCATTTTTCAGACTCCACTAAAACAAAGAATTTTTCCATCGAATAGTTGCCTCCTTGATTGGATGCGCATTCGATGGGAAATGGATATTTACCAAGCAGAGGGTTTCTCTATGTGGAATATTCTAAAGTCTAACTATTACATCTTTTTTTCCCAGGTGGATCATGCTATTGTTGATATCTTGCAGCCTGTTTGTGCCGTTTTCGGGCTGGCCGGTAGCGATAAACTTCTTTACTTTGGCGTTTTCATGCATGCGTAATTGGTCATTATTGTGTTCTTTTGTCAACCTAAAGGTAGTGCTTTTCGCGTGTCGTTATTTCATTAGTTACAAGTTGTTCAACATATGAATCACATAATGAGTTCTAATTTGTCAGGCGAATGGGTTTTTTCTGAGGATTTTGGCGTAGGTTATGATTCCGGTCGCTTGAAGTTAACGGATACGAATGGGCTTCTTGAGGGGGAATTGGCGTTTACGGAGACTATTGAGGGGGATTCCCCTTTCTCTATTCTGTTGAAAATTAAGGGAACGCACAAAGGGAGTGAGGTAAAGTTTAAGGCAATATCAATTTCGTGGCTCAAAACAGATGAACCTATGACCTACAACCTCGACAAATGGGAAGGAATTATCAACCAACAGGGTATCATTGTTGGGCATAGCATAGATGCGGAAGGGGTTTGCGGTGTATTTACTCTTTGCCGTGAAGATTGAAAAAAAGCCGAGCAATCGCCCGGCCTTCATCTGTTTTGTTAATTATCGTTTGCTTTTAGGGTAATGTTTCCCATTTTGACGCAAAACTACATGTGAATTACCTCGCCATAGGCTGCCGCTGCGGCCTCCATAATGGCTTCGCTCATGGTTGGATGAGGGTGAATGCTCTTAATTATCTCGTGGCCGGTAGTTTCAAGGTTTCTGGCCACCACCAATTCGGCAATCATTTCGGTAACGTTAGCCCCAATCATGTGTGCACCTAGTAGTTCACCATACTTAGCATCGAATATGAGTTTGATGAATCCATCCTTTGTTCCTGCAGCACTTGCTTTTCCCGATGCGGTGAAAGGGAATTTACCCACTTTAATTTCAAATCCTGCTTCGGTGGCGGCTTTTTCTGTCATGCCTAAGGAAGCAACCTCTGGATTGGTGTAGGTGCAACCTGGAATATTCTTGTAGTTGATGGGGTGTGGATTAAGTCCTGCAATTTTCTCGACGCAGGTGATACCCTCTGCCGAAGCAACGTGGGCAAGCGCAGGGCCAGGAACTATATCGCCAATGGCGTAAACGCCTTCAACGTTGGTTCGGTAATACTCGTCTACCTTTACTTTTCCCTTATCCATTTCGATGCCTAATTCTTCAAGGCCGATACCCTCTACGTTTGGTGCAATACCCACTGCCGAAAGGACAACCTCTGCTTCCTCTTCAACAAGGCCCTTTTTGGTTTGTATCTTTACCTTACAGAGATCGCCTGATGTATCAACCGATTCAACTGATGCATTAGTCATTACGGTAATGCCCGATTTTTTAAAGGCGCGTTCCAGTGTTTTTGAAACTTCTTCGTCTTCAACAGGGACTACGTTTGGAAGGAATTCTACAAGGGTAACTTTTGTTCCGATGGCGTTATAGAAATAGGCAAACTCCGAACCAATGGCACCAGAACCAACTACTACCATTGATTTTGGTTGTTTTGTAAGGGTTAACGCTTGGCGGTAACCAATAATCTTCACTCCATCCTGAGGCAGGTTGGGGAGCGTACGGGAGCGAGCTCCGGTTGCAAGTATGATGTGCTTGCCGGTAACGGTGCTTTTGCTACCATCGGATGCAGAAACCTCAACCGTGTGGCCGTCTTTTAATTTTCCAAATCCGGAAATCGTTTCAACTTTATTCTTTTTTAGCAAGAACTGAACCCCTTTACTCATACCGGAGGCAACTTCTCTGCTTCGAGCCACCATCTTCGAGAAATCTGCTTTAGGCTGTCCATCTAAAGTAACGCCGTAATCGGCAGCATGCATAGCATACTCAAAAACGCTTGCACTTTTCAATAGGGCTTTGGTTGGAATGCAGCCCCAGTTGAGGCAAATCCCACCAACATTTTCGTTTTCTACAACGGCTACGGTCATCCCGAGCTGGCTGGCCCTAATTGCAGCAACATATCCGCCGGGTCCGCCTCCTATAACTATTAGAT
The DNA here is from genome assembly GCF_900096565.1 of Williamwhitmania taraxaci. Taxonomy (NCBI): domain Bacteria; kingdom Pseudomonadati; phylum Bacteroidota; class Bacteroidia; order Bacteroidales; family Williamwhitmaniaceae; genus Williamwhitmania; species Williamwhitmania taraxaci. The sequence continues at coordinate 18,860 of NZ_FMYP01000019.1, read as the reverse complement.
CGTATTTCATCAGAAGGTATTTTATGTTTAGTTGTTGACTGTATAAGTGTCTCGAATGTGTTTCGTGTTACTTTCGGTGCGTGATTATTGGACTCTTTTTTGCGCCAATGATGTTTTTTCCATAAATCGGTCAAGTATCACAGTTGTTAATTTTGCGAGGGCAAAGAGTATAACTTGCACAAATACAACCGACGCACCACTGGGAATGTTCATTTTGTAGGCCAGAATTAATCCTATCGTTATTCCTATCATGTTCAGAATTACCGAGGCAATGGCAATAGTCTTAAAGTTTCGAGAGAAAAGGTTTGCTGTGCTGGGTGGTATGGTAAGCAAGGAGAGGAGTAGGATTATTCCCACAATGCGAATTCCTGAAACAATGGTTACCGCCACAAGAATGGTCATAAGCATATTGATGAGGCCAACGGGTATGCGTTGCGTTTTTGCAAATTCTGGGTCGAAGGCGCTATAGATAATCCATCGGTAGAAGCGGAGAAAGAATAGCAGCACAATCAGGTTTACAATGCATACGGTTATTAAATCGAGGGAAGTCACCGTTACAATGCTGCCAAAGAGGTAGCCCATTAGGTTGGGCGCATACCCTGGGGTGATGGCAATGAAGATTATTCCAATGGCCATTCCGAAGGACCACAGGATACCAATGGCTGAGTCTTCGCGTAGTTTACCCTTCGTTGTAGTCCATTCGATTCCCATGGCCGAGAGAATGCTAAAAACAAAGGCTCCAAAAATTGGATTTATTCCGGCAAAGTAGGCTATTCCAATTCCACCGAAAGAGGCATGGGTGATGCCGCCGGTTAAGAATACGAGCCTACGAGCAACGATGTAAGTGCCAATTATTCCTGCTGCAATCGACAGCAAAATTCCTGCTATAAATGCTCTGTAGAGAAATGGGAAATTGACAATATCTTGGAAGAGTTGGATCATTGCTGGGTGTGTGTTTTTAAAACGGTATGCGGAACTTGGCCGTGTGTTATCAGCTGTATAGGGCAGTCGTAGACTTTTAGTTGTTCTTGGGTTATAGTGTTTGAGTTATGATAATGCAGCTGACGGTTGACGCAGGCAATGGTTTTTACATAAGACGTAATGGTGCCAATGTCGTGCGAAACCATGATAATGGCCATCCGTTCGTTGATTTCGCGCAAAAGATTGTATAGTTCTTTCTCGAAGCGATTGTCGACAAAGGTGTTGGGCTCATCCAGAATGAGTAGGAATGGGTTGGAAATGAGCGCACGGCAAAGAAATGCCCGTTGCAGCTGTCCTCCCGAAAGTTCACCAATAGTTTTATTGCGGTAATCGTAAATACCTGTTTTTCGGAGAATTGCTTCGGCCGATTCTTTTTCCAATTTGCTAAATCGGTTGCGCATACCTTTGCTGCTCATCAGTCCAGAAAGAACAACGTCAATCACGGTGATGGGAAATTTTCTGTCGATGGTGCTAACCTGCGGCAGATAACCCACGGCGCCGCGCAGTTTCGTTGGTTGTATGTGGTTGATTACACTTCCCTCGATTGGGGAAATCTGCCCTAGTATGAGCTTAAGCAGGGTCGTTTTTCCGCCGCCGTTGGGGCCAATAATTCCAATGAAATCGTTATCGTTTACGGTGATGTTTATATTGTGAAGAATAACCGAATCGCCATATCCAGCAGAAGCATTCTTGACTTCAATGAGTGGTTCTTTCATCGGTTATTGCTTTTTTGGAGAAAGATGGTTGATTATATTGGTGATGTTTTGATCCCAACGATACCCTAATGGATCTAAGATAACAACTTCAGCCCCTATTTCTTTCGCCACTATTTTGGCGCGTTCGACATCAAACTCTTGTTGGACAAAAATTATGTTGATTTTTGCTTCCCTAGCCTTCTCAATTACACTCTTAAGCTGCTGTGGAGAGGGTTCCTTGCCTTCCTCTTCAATAGCATACTGCTTAAATCCATAATCTCGAGCCATGTAGGAGAGTATGGGATGGAAAAGCATAACTCCTTTTGTACCTGATTTCGAGATGGCATCCCGGAGAACTCGGTCCATGCTATCGATCTGTTTAGATACCTTTTCGTAACCAATCTTTAGGGAGTCGGAAAAATCGGGGTCTATTTTCGAAAGCGTTGCTACCATCTGATTTACCATTTCTTTAACGGTGGTTGGCGAAATCCAAGTATGCGGATCGATTCCGTGGTTGTGTTCCTCCCCGTGCTCATGGTTGCATGCACCTTGGAGTAGTTCTACGTTGGCGGAACAATCGATAAACTCTAATTGGGTATTGCTCTCTCTTATCCCTTGTAGAAGTGTTTGCTCAAAGGCCAAATGTCCTAGATAAAAGTATACCGAAGCTTTCGATAGTTCGATGAGTTGAACAGCTGTGGGCTCAAACGTTTCATGATTTGCTCCGGGCGGTAGCATTACAATGGTGTTGTAATGATTGCCGGAAAGTTGGTCGATAAAGTATTTTTGTGGCAGAATGCTTACTGCAATAGTTTTCTGAAGCGATTGTGGTTGCGTTTTTTGTTGGGAGCATCCACCAAATATGGTGAGGGCGATTATGGCAACTGATAAGTATTGAACTGGTTTCAAATACATGTTTTCTCTTTTATTTAGCAAAGTTAGGGAAATATTGGTGATCATTGACCTACGTTACCCTTGAAAAAGCGATTCTTTAACATAGAATATGGTTTTTTGTTCTGCATGTCAAACGTTAGTATTTGACTCATTTTAGAAAAATGATGCAAACTAATTGCAATACCTCATTTTTGTAACGCTCAATTTGTTAAATTTGCTTCTAAGCTAAATACCCTATTTTGATGTGCAAGTTCTTCCTCAAATCGATTCCTTTACTATTTTTACTTCTCGCTACCCATTTGGTCGGAGCACAGGATATCCGTGTCGATAGTTTAAAGAGCTTGCTGAAAACTGCAAAGGATAAGCAACGTCTTGAAATTCTTAATGAGATTGTTCCTGAACTTTCCAATAGCGATGAGGCATATAACTATGCAAAGGAGGCATCTAGCTTAGCGCGTAAGTTCGACCTTCCGGAGGCAGAGGTAAAAGCCCTAAATAATTTGGGCTTTATTTATAACGACAAGGGGAACGCTGATGAGGCTTTTAAGAGTTTTAGAAAAGCGCTTGAGTTGGCCAAATCAACAGGATATTTTAAAGGAGAGATGGAGTCATTGCTTAATATAGGCAAGATGTATTCCATTCAGAACAATATCGAACAAGCTGAAAAGTCAGCTAGGGAAGTGTTGGCTAAATCGCAAAAAAACAACGACCAATCTCTTATTGCGGATGCCTTTCATGAACTTGGTCAGTATAGTTTTGATCGAGGCAATCTTGATCAAGCTACGCTAATGTGGAAGTCGGCCTATTCTATTAGGATAAAGTTAGGCGATGCTGGTAAAATATCTAGAACCGCTAATGTTTTAGGAGATATTTACTACCAACGGGGTAAGTATGATAGTTCAAAGGCTTATTATACACAGAACTTGACCATCCAACAAAAGCTTAATAATACGTTTCAGATAGCCATTGCCCTTTATAATATTGGCAATTGCGATGCAAAACATGGTGATTATCAAGTGGCAATCAAATCATTTCAAGATGCTTCTAAGTATTTTGAAATAATTAAGGAGCATGATGGAATTGCCAACTGTTTATTCAGTATTGGCACTGTTTATGAAAACCAGCTGCAGAGTGAAATGTCTATTGAAAACAATAAAGTAAACTTCAATAAGGCATTGGAATACTATAATAATGCTCTTAAAATTTTTAGGGATACGGATAATAAAAAGGGTGTGGCTAATAGCATGATGGCTATCGCCAATATTTACACTCGAATCGCATACTCTGAATATACCAGCAGATTTATGGCGAGTTGGGAGGATTCGATTCTTCGGATACCTGCCAGAGAGATTGAAAAGAAATTCGTTAAAGGCAAAGATTTTTATAAGCAAGCACTTGATATTTCCAAGGCGATTGGGGATACACAAAATGAAATGGTTGTATTTCTAAATTTGGCGCAAATTGCAGTTTATGAGCGACAGTATAATCGAGCAATTGAGTATAACACTAATGCATTAAAAACCAGCCAAGCATTGGGTTTAACTTACCAAGTTGCTGTGGCCCATAACGGATTGGGTGATGTAAACTACCGAAAGGGCAATTATGTTGAAGCTATTGCATCATACAAACGGGGCTTAAAGTTAGCGCTTAAGAGTGGCCATCGCGAACTTACCCGCTCCATATACCAGCGACTCTTTCAGGTTTACGAAAAAACAGGTGATGCACAGGAAGCCCTCAACTATCATAAACTATTCGTAGTTGTCAAGGATTCAATATTTTCTGATGCAAGTCAGAAAACCTTATTGCTGATGCAGACTAGGTTTGAAACGGAAAAGAAGGAGCAATCCATAAAGCAGTTAAATACCGAAACGGAACTTCAGAATAGCGTTATCCAGCGCCAGAAATGGATGATCTTCACATTCATCGTTGGCTTCTTAATAATATTAGTATTTGTTATTCTGCTTTTTAAACTTTATCATAAAATCAAATCGAACAACGTTCAGTTGAATGAGAAGAATGATCTTATTTCGCATCAAAAGCAGGAGATTACGGATTCTATTCGCTATGCCAGCCGTATTCAAACTTCAGTTTTGCCTCCCCTTGAACGATTTGATAAACTTTTGCCGGAGAGTTTCGTGCTTTTTTTACCGCGCGATATCGTTAGCGGTGATTTTTACTGGATCACATCTACCGATAGTAAGATAATTGTTGTGGCTGCCGATTGTACTGGTCACGGTGTCCCCGGTGCGTTTATGAGTATGCTTGGGGTCTCTTTCCTTGACGAAATCGTTACAAAGGAGGGCGTTTGTGCCTCAAACTGTATTCTTGATAAACTGAGGGAGAATATTAAACGAACCCTTTCCCAAACCGGAAAACAAGATGAGCAAAAGGATGGTATGGATATAGCCCTTTGCGTAATAGATAAAGAGTTGGGCACGGTGGATTTTTCTGGTGCATACAATCCGCTCTATCTTATTCGCGAAGGTGAACTGCAAGAGTTTAAGGGAAATAAAATGCCAATTGGTATCCACATAACCGACAATGAACCTTTCAAATGTACCAGTATGAACTATAAGCCCGGTGATACTTTCTTTATATTCTCCGATGGATATGGCGATCAATTTGGTGGGGATCAAGGTCGAAAGTTCATGTCGAAGCCTTTTAAACGGTTGCTAACGGATATTGCAATCCTTCCTGCAGCGGAGCAACGCCAGCGGTTGTATGATGCGCACATTGAGTGGAAGGGTAATCACGATCAGGTGGATGATATACTGGTTATCGGGTTTCGCCTATAGAAGGGAAATGAGCCAAAAATGACAAAAAAGAAAAGCACGAATGTTTGGTTCGTGCTTTTTTCTTAATATGCTGATATCCTATATTGCTAAAGTCTTATGCAAATTCATTCTTCAGAATATCGAGTAAATACTACTCTTCGCCCAATTCTTCCGCTACTTTCACGGTACGAGGATAGTTCGTCATCCAGTAGGAGTAATCCGAAACGATTAGGTAGTTAGGATAGTTAAACTCGGTGGTTTTTAGATCCCACAATGGAAGCGAAAATTGTTGGTTATCCGACACCCTGTTTACGTTTGCCATAACCCCTTTCTTTTCGTCGAGTAGATCAGTAATTTCGATATACTCAAATTCGTCTTGGTAGGAGGGATTGGTTGCTCTCATCTTTTCGTATTCGCTCTTCTTTCCTTTCCCAAAGAGGAATGGCTCTTCCCAATCGAAATCCTCAATGCCGGTAAGTATGCAAGGTTTTTTGATTGAGGTTTTCAAGTAGTTCAAATACTTCTGATGGTTTTCTTCGTGTACCGAATTGTCTTCGGCATCAAGGATTTGCGCAATGCGTTTGTCCGCATCCTTGAGCGAATATTTGAGGTTGATGTCTTGCTGCTTTTTTGCTGTAGCACGTCGCGTGTCACGGGGAACGGTAAGTTCAACTTCGTTCATTCCCAGATAAATGAAAGCAAAATCTCTTTCATCTGCAAAACAATCAATAAGGTAACCTTCGGTTAAACGTGCGAGGGTTAGGCTATCCAACTCAATGGTAAGTATATCTTTACTAAAATTAACAATTCTGCCTTCCCAACCACCAATTTTTAGGTTGTCAAAATCGGGGGACATAATCCCATCCTGAACTCTAGCACTGTTCCCAATCTCCATTGTTTCCCCTTTTTTATATTTACTACCTGAAATATTGTTGTCGTTATTGATTTATGCTATTGTGAATCAGTGATGTTGTTTAAATTCACAGGCAGAATTCACACTGCGAAAATAGTAAAAGGATGTGGCAAATTCTATGGTATGAACTTATTTTTCATTTCAATTTGTTTTAATTCTCGCTATCAATCGATAAGGACGTTGGATTACTTCACAGTTTTTCTTCTTTTTGGGTTCGATTCGAAAAGTGCTTGAAACCCGCATGGCATTTTATTCAATTTGCTTTGTTGTTTTTGGGTATTGCTTCTTTTCTATTTAGAACTTACCTACGTATGGGTAACGTTTGTTCGCTTCAAATTTTATCTTTGTATTGTAAATTTACGAAGCGATGTTGTTTTTAGGCAAAAGAGTGTTGAGTGGTTATACTAGTGGCAATACGGTGGAATTGTTGCGCAGTGGTAGTCCGTTTTTTGATGCAATGGAACGGAGCATTGATGCTGCTGTGGAATATATCCACTTTCAAACCTACATTGTAGTTGAGGATGAAACGGGCATTCGGATAGTAAATGCGCTTGTGAGGGCTGTTCAAAGGGGTGTTCGGGTGTATATGGTGCTGGATGCTTTTGGCTCAAATAGTTTCTCACGCCGATCCATTTTAAGGGTTATAAATGCAGGTATACTTTTCAGAAAATTTGCACCTGTTTTTACATCAAAAGGATTTCAGGTAAGCTTAAGGCTGCATCATAAGGTGCTTTTGGTCGATGGTTCTACAGCTATTGTTGGTGGGATCAATATTGCGAATAAATACCTTGGGAGTCCAGGAAGGAAGGAGTGGCTCGATTTTGCAATACTTGTAAAAGGTCCAGTGTGTGTGCCCATTTTGAACATAACAAAGAAGGTGTGGAACAAGCAGTTTATTTCGCCGAAGGAGCGTTCGCGGGAACGCATTCCCAATCCTCGTTCATACGATCCAGGCGTGATGGTGCGGATGGTTCAGAACAACTGGTTTAGGCGGAAGATAGAGGTGCTGATGAGTTATCGCAGGGCAATACAAATGGCAAAGGAGCGAGTAGTTGTAGTCGCTAGTTACTTTCTTCCCGGACGAAAAGATCGGAAACTTTTAAAGAATGCTAGGTTGAGGGGGGTGGAGATATCCATTATTCTTCCCGGTATATCGGATGTCCCGATGTTTAAGCGGGCTACCAACTTTCTTTATGGTTTTATCCTTCGGAATAATATTAAAATTTACGAGTATTTGCCTTCGAATATCCATGCAAAAGTGGCTACTGTTGATGGTGTATGGAGCACCATTGGAAGTTATAATTTTAATCACCTTAGCGATTACGGAAGCATTGAACTCAATCTCAACATCCTTGATTCAACTTTTACTCTTGAGTTTGAAAAGTTGCTGCAAGAAATCATTCTAACCGATTGCAGGCAAATTACTTTCGAAGATTACCTTCGAAGGCGCACTTTACTGTCTCGGTTGGCCGATTGGTTTGCCTATCAGTTAATAAGAGTTATGTTCCGCCTTATGTTTTATCTCACTCGAAAGAGCGAGTAGGCTTTAACTGATTCGATTGGTCTGTTACTGCTTAGGTAAGTGTTTGTATATGGCTTTTAGCAGGTCGTCTTTTCGAACGGGTTTTGAGAGGTAATCGTTGCATCCTGCGTCAAGGCTCTTTTCCTTGTCGCTCAATTGGGCAAATGCTGTAATGGCAATAATTGGGATTGTGGAGTTCCGTGTCCTGATCTGACGAGTAGCTTCATACCCATCCATTGCAGGCATTCTGATGTCCATTAGAATTATAGATATTTCGGGATGTTGGTCAAAGAGTGCGATTGCTTCGACTCCATTCTTTGCCCAAAGAACAGTAAGCCCTTCCAACTCCATCACAATATCAATATAGTTGAAGTTTAGGTCGTCGTCTTCAACTACTAATATGGTTCTTGGCATTGTTTCTTTAATATTTGGATTATCTAGGGGTTGTTTCATCAGCGTTATTCCTTTTAAAGTTGACTTATAGGTAGCGAAATGGTGAATTTGGATCCCTGCCCTTTTGCAGAAACTACATAGATATTTCCACCTAGCAAGTTTATTACCCCTTTCGCAATGGAAAGACCCAATCCGCTGCCTTCGTATTCTTTTGTATGAGAAAAATTCTCTTGGATAAAGTGACCGAATATATTTTTCTGTGCCTGCTCTTCAATTCCAATTCCAGTATCGATTACAGATATGTGAAGGCTACCATCTGCTATCCTGCCGTCGAGTGTAATAGTTCCATCCTCTGTAAACTTGATGGCATTATTCAGCAGATGCGTTAAGGCTTTTTCGATTAGGGATCGATCGGTTTCCATCACCAACAATTCTACCGATTCCGAAATGACAACTTTCATATCTAAACCTCTCTCTGTACATTTTGGAGCAAACAACTCGTAAATGTCGTTGAGAATACTGCCTATATTGATTCTGTTTAAGTGTTTTTCCTGGTTCCCGGAGACCAGAAGCGAAATGTCTATATAGCTAGTTATGGTATTTAGCAATCGGTCGCTGCTTCTATTAAGAATATTCAGGTAACGTTCTTTCGTATCTTCGTCGATATCTGGTTCGCTAATAAGCGTTGCAAATCCCAAGATTCCGTTTAAAGGGGTTCTCACTTCGTGAGAGATATTGTGCATAAACGCAGTTTTTAGTCTATCGCTAGCCTCTGCTTTATCTTTTGATATTATGAGGTCTTCCGTTAATTTTTTCTTGTCAGTCACGTCCTGTTTGATGTCGAGGAAGTGGGTTATCTTTCCCTCCTCATCAAAGATGGGGGAGATGGTGGCCGATTCCCAGTATGGGTCACCACTCTTCTTCTTATTATAGAACTCTCCAGACCATTTATCGCCCCTATTTATGGTGTCCCAAAGTTTGGTGGACTCTTCTTTCGAAATATTTTCCGATCGGAGAATACTCGGGCTTTTCCCAATTAATTCGGCTCTAGTATATCCTGTTATTTCCTCAGTTTTATTGTTGATATACTCAATCTTCCCGTTGATCCCTGTAAGGATAATTGAAACGGGACTTTGTTGAACCGCTTCAGAGAGTATTTTTACTTCTTTTTCGGCTGTTATACGTTCTGTTATATCAATAGAAACTATAAGTCTTGCTTTTTTACCATGGAAATTAATGCTGTGGGAGAATATTTCAACGTCAATTATATCCTGATTTTTGAGCTTGTGGCGCCATCCTCGTGAGAACTGAGTATCTCCGGCTTCGTCGGTTAGATTTTCGTTCAATCGTGCGATGTCTTCTTTGGGGCGTATGTCTCTAATGGTCATTGCATAAAACTCCTCTTCGGAATAACCATATTTCATTATGGCCATTTGGTTTACCGAAAGGAATTTGAGCGATTCAATTTCATAAACCCACATAGATAGAGGGTTGTCTTGAAAAAGGAAGCGAAATGTTTGTTCACTCTCTTTAATGGCTTGTTCGGTCTGTTTTTTACCTGTAATATCTTCACTTATGGCTAAATAATGAGAAATTTCTTCGTTTGAATCGAAGATTGGAGAGATAGTAGTGTGCTCCCAGAATAGTTCGCCATTACTTCGTTTGCTAAGATATTCTCCTTGCCAGATATGCCCTGCAGTTATGGTGCTCCATATTTCGGCGTGTATATTATCGTAGGTTCTTCCTTTTTTGAGTATACGCAAAGGTTTTCCAATGATCTCATCAACAGTGTAACCGGAGATTTCAGTAAATTTTGGATTCGTATAAATGATGATGCCTGACGTGTTGGTAATGATTACCGACGAGGGGCTTTGTTGCACTGTGCGGGAAAGGATACGCAACTCTGATTCGGCATTTTTTAAGGCCCGCCTTTGCTGAACTTCTCCAAGGGCTCTGTTTATGGCTAAGGGTAACTTTCCCATCTTATCCTTCAGAACATAATCGGCAGCACCCTCCTGTAGTAGTTCAACAACTAAGTCCTCGCCAATGGTTCCGGAGATGCAAATAAAGGGAGTTTGAGGGCAGATGAGTTTTACTTTTTTTAAGGCAGCCATGCCCGTATAGCCAGGAAGGTTATAGTCCGAAAGGATAAGGTCGTAAGTGTCTGTATGCAATTTCTCGAGAAAATCGTTTTCGTTGGCAACATGGCTAATGATCGTTGTAAATCCTTCTTGATAAAGGAATTGTTTTAAAAGAACAACATCCGTCAGGTTGTCTTCGAGTACGAGTATAGATAAGACCTGTTGGTTAGGTTTTTCATTTTTCATTGGAGAGAAAATTGAAACGGTAAAACAATGCCGATTCGAAGTCTTATTTTTTTTAGTCTTGCTTTATTGATCACTTTTTTCGCTTTTAGACCTTTTACGGTTTGAGAAGCAATATTTCCATTGTCTTCTGTTGCGCTACAATATAGTCATTAACGATTCAACTTGGAGGTTGTTCGTTAATAAGAACCCAAAAAACACCTAAGGATTTTACGGCCTCTACAAATTGCTTGAAGTCGACTGGTTTTACCACGTAGCCATTAACTCCCAGCGCATAGGAGCGTATTAAGTCTTGCTCTTCGCGCGATGAACTCAAGATAACCACTGGTATCATTTTTAGCTTTGGATCGGTTCGGATAACTTGAAGAGTTTCGATACCGTCTAATCTTGGCATTTTTATGTCGAGAAGGATAACGGCAGGATTGCCATGCTCCCTATCTTTAAACTTTCCTTCATAACGTAAATAATCCAATACTTCAACTCCGTCGCTTACCGTAACTAGATTGTTGGCAAGGTTAGACTCTGCAAGAGCTTTTTGTGTTAATTCAGCATCAAATTTATTATCCTCAGCGAGCAATATTGTTTTAATTTTCATAATTACACCTAATTTAAAAGAACCATTTGCCTCTATTTATCAGTATGAGTAACTCTTGTTTATAATTAAAATCAACATTATGTTACCTTTCTCACTTCTTCAATATCACCCTGCAATGCTGATGTATTTAATTCTATTCTGCTTGGTGTTCGATAAACTTTGGAAGTAAAAAGGAGAAGGTTGCCCCTTTATTCGGTTCCGCTTCGGCCCAAATTTTGCCGCCATGACGGGTAATAATTCTATGAACGTTGGCCAGACCAATTCCGGTCCCCTCAAACTCTGTTTCGGAGTGCATCCGCTGGAATACTCCAAAAAGTTTTTGTGCATACTGCATATCGAATCCAACTCCATTATCTCGTATGTAGAATATAGTTTCCGACTGTTTTGTGATGGTTCCAATTTCAATTTTTGGGTTACTGCAATTCCGCGAATACTTTACAGCATTTTCGACGAGGTTCACCCACGCCAACTGCAGTAGGTTTTCATCGCCGAATGCTTCGGGTAGAGGGTTTGTGATCCAATCAATTGGATTTGTAGGCGGTATTTGCATTACCTGATTGATTGCATTGGCAACCACTCGATCCATACTGAACGTTTTCTTGTTCATCTCCAAACGACCAGTTCTGGAAAACTTGAGCAGATCGTCAATAAGGGTACCCATTTGCTTGGCCGAGGCGATAATAGTATTCAGGTATCGCTTTGCTTCCTGTGGCAAGTCCTCTTGGAAATCGTTTAAAAGAATACTCACAAACCCATCGATATGCCGAAGTGGCGCGCGTAAGTCGTGCGAGACGGAGTAGGAAAAGGACTCCAAATCCTTGTTGGCCGCTTCCAGTTGTTGTGTCCGTTCAATTACTTTGTGCTCTAAAGATTCATTTAGGTGTAAAATTTCCTGTTCGCTCTCTTTCTTTTTTGTAATATCGGTATAGGTGCCTACCATACGCGTAGGACCAGTTAGATCGTTGTTGCTTACCACTTTCCCGCGAGTTAATATCCATTTTAACTCTCCCTGCTTAGTCCTTAATCGCTGCTCAAGGCTAAAGTAGCCTGCATTTGCTGCAAAATAGTTGTCGAGGGCTACTTGCATGGCGGGTAAATCCGGTGGGTAAATTAAGTCGGTCCACACTTTTACGGTGTTGTGAATGTTCTCCTGGGTATATCCCAAAATTTCGCAGGCACGTGGACTTAAATAAACCGATCCTGTTTTCATTTGGACATCCCATAGACCATCATTAGCACCATCGAGGGCAAATGCTAGCCGCTCACGGCTTTCCAAAAGTTCCTTTTCCGCTTTTCGCTCCTTGGTTTGGTCGTGTAGCACTAGGATTGCTCCTTGGTGGATACCTCCTTCGTTTACAATAGGCGCAATGCTTATACTTATGGGAACCCGATTGCCGTTCCTCGATTGGATAACCATTTTCTCGCCAAATTCCCGAGATTGTTCAGAATTGAATCTGTTTTCGGAAAAAGGGATGAAGCGCTTATGACTATTTTCAAATTGGATATGTACCACCAATTCAATGGTTTTTCCTTTAGCATCTATTTCAACATATCCCGTTAGATGCTCTGCAATTTGGTTCATATGTCTGATGATTCCCTCCTTGCTTACTGTTATTACCGCATCTCCAATCGAGTAGAGTGTTGTCCGAAATTCATTTTCGGCATTCAATAACTTCTTGTATATATTCTGCTGCCGAAAGTGGTATAGCCAAGCAATAAAAAAAGTGATCAATAGGGATGCCATTAGAACTATGATAATAAGTATGGTAGCCCTAAAGTGAAGTTCCGAAAGGATCTCTTCCTGATCTACTTTAGTAACCATAAACCATGGTGTGCCGGTAATGGGGCGTATGTCGGCAATGACGGGAACGTTACGATAGTCGACCCCACTAGTTATACCCGTGACGCCCAATACCGCTTTAACGGCTGGCACATCGATTGAAGAAAGAGGGATATATTCCGATAGTGCGGTGTTCTTTTTATGTCGAAGTTCATTCAGAAATAGTATGCCGTTGGATTCGCGTCGAACAATTACCGTTTCGGCAGTTTTGCTTGGAGTTGGCCACGACTGTATTAGCGGGTAGAGATATTTGTTGGGGTCAATCCGCAAAATCAAGACGCCCAATGGAGTGCTGTCGGCCTTAAAAACGGGGGCAATGACGTCAATTTTGATCTTGTTGTTATTCTTTATGCGGTAAAAATCGGTAAGAATATTTCTTCGCTGTTGAATGGCCTCCTTTATTCTTTCACGTAGGGAAGAGTCTACGGTAGGCTGCTCATCTGAAAGGAATACTGACGGGATTGCTTCTTCGTTGGTGATATATATTTCGTCGTAGTTGTAGGTTTTTTGTAATAATTTCAGCCTTCTATGCATATTGTTTCGCAATAGTTCGCTTGATGGCTGATTCAGATAGCGTGTCAATGCCTCATTGAAAAGGGGACTTTCCGTAGCCATGGTGGCATCATTCAGTCGGGCATTACACCACGTTACGATTTGATTCTGTTTCGAATCGGCAATAATCTTAAGCTCCTCATATTTTTGTGTGCGCATGGAGTTGCTCTCGTAACTATAGTAAAGAAATGCCGATATCGCAAGTAGGGATACTAACGTAGTTAGTAATATAATTATCCGTGTTTTGGTTAACTCAAAAAAATGGGTTTTTGTATTCATGGTAACAGCGGATGAGTTGGTTTTTGATTACCCTTCTTGCTGATTGTAATCGGCTGATGTCACTATTCCAACAATGCTAAATATACAAAAAAATCATTACTGTTGATAAACGTTTGTTGATCCAATTAGGGCGTAAACCAATAAATTATTGGTTTTAATCTACAACACTTTTTCCGCTATGCGGGAATTTTTCCAGGACTCAGATGTGGATAATATATTGAACTATAATCCACTGCTGATTGCGGGGTTTTATGTTGTGTTCCTGTTCAAATCGATTAGATGTTTTATCGGATTCACGAAAGGGAAGCAGTGGGTAAGGTGAAGAAAAACGTAGCCCCTTTATTCGGTTCCGCTTCGGCCCAAATTTTGCCGCCATGACGGGTAATAATTCTATGAACGTTGGCCAGACCAATTCCGGTCCCCTCAAACTCTTTTTCGGAGTGCATCCGCTGGAATACTCCAAAAAGTTTTTGTGCATACTGCATATCGAATCCAACTCCATTATCTCGTATGTAGAATATAGTTTCCGACTGTTTTGTGATGGTTCCAATTTCAATTTTTGGGTTACTGCAATTCCGCGAATACTTTACAGCATTTTCGACGAGGTTCACCCACGCCAACTGCAACAGATTCTCGTCGCCGAATGCTTCAGGTAGTGGATTTATAATCCATTCGATGGGATGTGTAGCCTGTATTTGCATTACCTGATTGATAGCATTGGCAACCACTCGATCCATACTGAACGTTTTCTTGTTCATCTCCAAACGACCAGTTCTGGAAAACTTGAGCAGATCGTCGATAAGGGTACCCATTTGCTTGGCCGAGGCGATAATAGTATTCAGGTATCGCTTTGCTTCCTGTGGCAAGTCCTCTTGGAAATCGTTTAAAAGAATACTCACAAACCCATCGATATGCCGAAGTGGCGCGCGTAAGTCGTGCGAGACGGAGTAGGAAAAGGACTCCAAATCCTTGTTGGCCGCTTCCAACTGTTGAGTGCGATCAATTACTTTGCGTTCAAGTGTCTCATTTAGTTTTAGTATCTCTTGCTGGGCAATCTTTTGTTCGGTAATATCTCTTATAACCCCAAAAGTGCCAATGAATTTATCATTGTTTTCATATCGGGGTACGGCGGTAACCAATAAATTTCGAATATTACCGTCGGCGCGCATAATCTCTAATTCATAAACGCTCTTAATGTTTTGCCTCCTTTGTTCGGTTTCTTTCAGAATATTTTGATAGGTTTTATCTGAGACAAACTTTGTAAGGGATAGTCCAACTAATCCACCATGTACCACACCGAAAATATTCTCGGCAGCTGTGTTTGCATATTCAAATTGTTCTGTGGTATTTGCCACTACAATTCCCTCTCCCACATTTTCGAATAGGGTACGAAAAAGCAGTTCGCTCTTGGTGAGTGCATCTTCAAACTCTTTACGGCTGGAAATGTTGGTTATGGTTCCAATATAGCCGGTTACTTCATTTCCACTATATTCTGGTACTGCGTTACCTAATACCCATATGGAGGTGCCGTCGGGTCGCAAAAAACGGTATTCAGTTATTGAACTATCGCTCCCTTGCAAAGCACTGCCCCATTTCTGAGTTAGCCGAGCCCTGTCATCTGGATGGACCGCCTTTAGCCAGTCGAAACCTAATGCTTCATCGAAGGATAGCCCTGTCAAACTTGTCCATGTGGGATTTACATAGGTCGTGCAGCCATCGATGCGAGTACGGAAGATACCTACCGGTGATACCTGTGCTAGGGTTTCAAATAGTTGCTGACTTTCACGTAATGCTTTTTCTGACACCTTTCGTTGCGAAATGTCATTGATCACCGCAAGGAATAGTTTTTTTCCATCCTGATCGTGTAACTGCAGGTGTTCCTCCACGGGATAAGTTGTTCCGTCTTTTCGCTGGTGAATGGTTTCGAATACTATTTGCTTCTCTTCTTTTGCTATCAAGGGAAGTAGCCGCAATCGAAACTCCTCGAGAGAGAATTCGGGCTTTATATCTATTGGGGTTAAGTTAGTGATCTCTTCGAGGCTGTAGCCAATATTCTCAAGGGCACCGTGATTTAAATATTCAAATTTAAGCGATTCTAAATTGAATAGATATATTTCGTTTACGCTTTTTTCGATGATATCTAATAGTTTGAATCGTTCTTGCTCAGTTTGGCGCGCGGCAGTTATTTCACGAGCAATACCCATTACCCCTATTAATTTTTTGTTGTTACCAATTAAAGGCATTTTCGTGGTTTCAAGCAGTGCCTTATGGCCATCGTCGGCAAAGGTTACCCACTCCTCGTTTTTGGTCGGGAATCCTGCAGCCATTGCCATGCTGTCGTTTTTCCTAAAGAATTCAGCGAGGTCGGCAGGGACAAAATCGAAGTCGGTCTTACCAATTATTTCTTCTTCCTTGGCTCCAACGAATCGTTCGAACATCCAGTTGCAGGCCAAGTAAACACCATTATTATCCTTAAGCCAAACCAAGTCGGGAATTGTCTGAACCAAGGTATGTAATTGGTTTTCATTTTTCTCGAGCTCCTGCGTAATTCTTTTTTGTTCAGTAATGTCAATTATGGTCGAAATGAGGTAAAGCGGATTTTCTTCTTCATCGCGCATGATGCTGGTGGTGATATCTACCCAAACAATTGATTTGTTATTGTGTATGTAGCGCTTTTCAAATCGAACAGAGGTTCCGTTACCTTCAAATAGTTTCTTGAGAAGGTTTGCGTTATACTCCACATCATCAGGGTGGGTAATTGTTTGCCAATTTAGCGCGGCCAACTGCTCTTTCGTATAGCCCAACATTTGGGCAAATGCGTTGTTAGGGCTAATGTTACCCTCTTTGGTTGTTATCGACTTGCCTACCCCTGCATGCTCAAATACACTCCTAAATCGCTCCTCGCTAATGCGCAGATTCTCTAATTCTGCTTTACGCTGGGTAATATCGGTTCTAATCCCAATGACTCTATTGACTTTATTGTTGCTGTCCCACTCAATTGAATGGCCTGTAACGGACTGCCAACGATAGTTTCCATTCGCGTGAAGCATTCTTGCTTCGTAATGAAAGTTGGATGTCTGCCCCGCAATACATTTTACTATTATCTCGCTTACCGCTCCAATATCGTTTGGGTGGATTTTTGTTCGCCAACCTGCACTGTTCAATGGACCCTCCTCATCGGTATATCCAAGCATAGTATGATAAATTGGCGATTCATACCATTTATCGTTGATCAAATCCCAGTCCCAAACTCCAATTTGCATCTCTTTCAAGGTAATCTGGAGGCGTTCCTCATTCTTGCGAAGGGCCTCCTGTAGGGTATATTCCTCCTTTATATTTTGAAAGATCAATACAACACCAAGCATTTCTCCTGAACTGTTTATGATAGGAGCTCCGCTATTCATAATTGGGGTTTCGCGTCCATCCTTTGCTACAAGTATTGTGTGGCTTGCATTTCCAACTATATTTCCAGTTTTCAAAACCTGTTGAACTGGGTTTTTTACAGATTTCTGCGTTTTATTGTTTACAATATTAACGATTTTGGAAAATGGTTCTCCAATGGCTTGGTCCTCGGTATAACCGGTCAACGATTCGGCTACTTTATTCATTTGGGTAATTCTACCATCAATATTCGTGGATATAACGGCATCGCCAATACTATAAAGGGTGGTGCGGAATTCCTCTTCCTTTTCGTGTAGATTCTTTTCAGCAAAAAACAGCTGCTGGTAAATGTTTCGCTGGCGGTAATGGTAGCCCCAGGTTACCGCGAATACAATAATCAGAGTAAGTAATGCTCCAAAAAGTGTAATCATCATTGCTCGATAGTAGAGTTCGTCATATACCTCCTCTGCATCAATCTTTGCTACCATATACCAAGGGACTCCTTGGATGGGACAGAGGAAGGCTAATACTTCTTTTCCGCGATAGTCAAATCCGTTAACAATGCCGATCTTCCCTTGAACGGCTTGAATTGCTGGTATGGTAGTTTCGGAAAGGGAAATGCGAAATTTTAGAGCCGAATTGGTTCGGAACTTTAGTGTATTTAAAAACAGAACGCTATCGATATCCTTTTGAATAATAAGCGTTTCTGCTGTTTTGCTAGGTAGCGGCCAGTTTTGTATGAGAGGATAGAGATATGTGTTGGGATCGATCCGAAATATGATTGCGGCTATTGCAACGCCTTTGGAATTTATGACAGGTGCCATAAAATCGATATGAATTTTTTTATGGTTCTTACAGAAGTAAAGGGCAGGTGGACATATACCTTTTGCACTAAGCGCTGAGTCTACCATTAACAAAGTGTAGTCGTCTGCCGTAAGTGAATCGGCATATAGTGCAAATATTTGGTGGTATTTGCGATCAATGATCAGGATGTTTTCGTATCCATGATTTTTTTGGATTCCGGAGAGTGCTTCTGTTAAACTCTTTTTTGACTGGACAATAGTCTGTTTGCCCAGCAATGAAATGATATCCGTTTTAACATCATGAGCGGTAGAAAAAAACTCTGCCTCTGATCTTCTTTCTGTAATCCATTGCTCTATTTGAACAACTTTAAGTTTGGCGACGGCAGCAAGTTCGTCTTGCTTATTTGTTCGAATGGCAATCTCTTCGGAGCGATAGTAGAGATAACTACTTACTCCGATGGCGATAAGAGAAATGGCTGCGATAGCTGCGATATGCCATTTTCGTATGAACATATTTTTGCGAATTTTTTCCATCTGACAAAGCAATTACCTCGTTTGTTACATCACGCTGCTTTTAGGAATTAAAATACTCCCTTAAATCCGCAGGTCGATTGCTAGGTTTTAAATCTTAGCGTATTTAGGTTTGCTTGGTGGATATTTTGCCATTTTTTTGGTTCGACATAGCCCTTCTTTGCGTCACTTCTTCCGTTTTTCGCTCCCCCTATGGTTTGCAACTTCCTTTTTTGGAAGCCTGCAACAATAAAAACCGTAACGAACCGTAAGTGTCAGGTATTCAATTACTAGCTATTGAGGCGCGGGCATACCTTTCCCATTGGGCACAGCAGCGTGGCCGCTTCACTCCAGCAGCAGGTGGTATTTCTTGGCCGAAAAGAGCTTTAGGATGCGCTGTCGTC
>NZ_FMYP01000018.1:33634-58395 GCF_900096565.1 Williamwhitmania taraxaci | reverse complement strand
ATCCCTGTTCCTGCGAATCTCCCGGGATATCACGGAAGGGCTTCGGTTGATAAACAGGGCTATTTCTTTTTGTAGCTTGCCTTGCTGTAGCATGAGGGTAATTACATACCTTTGCTCTTGGTTGATGTGCGCCATTACAACTTATTTTTAGAGGACTTAGGGGGTAAAGAACCACATTTTTTCCATCGGAGCAGCGAAGGTGAGTAATTCTCATCTTCCTGTTCTGAAAAAATGCAATTCCTTTCTCTCCAATCAATCCTATAAGTTGCATTTGTTACTTGAATTTAGGGAATAAAACCTTTCACCGGAAGAACTATTGAAAACGGCATTGAATTTCATAAAACAATTTCTTATGGCTCTTTGAACGGACGCACATCAAGATATCTCACAATTCTCGCGAACGTTATAGAAAGTAAAGATAGTTGTATTGTAAAATTAGACTTTCATGCGATGAAATTCGATATCCTCGTAGAAGCAACTTTTATAGTAGGATTTTTAGTTTGTTTTATCGTCTTTGGAAATCCATTGTTTATAATTATCCCTGTAGTTCTATTGCTAGAAGATATAAGGATAACAATGCTTTACTATTTTAAGATTAAGCATAGTGTGAACAAAAAACTTGGCGACAAATAAATTAACGTGCTCGAAACAAATACCTTCACAAACCATCATATTGCCCATCCATTACACAACATCGATAGCTGCGCAGCCTAAATAAGCACACCATAAGGTATTCAGGACGTTTCGTCCGGCTGCAATAACAGAATGCCATAGCGGTTGGTTAGTTTTGTGTATGGGCAACATGCCCATGCCACCGCTCTTTGCAATTGGCATGGCTGTGGATATGCTGCCTTGCTGCAACGTGCTTCCGCTTTCGGCTCTAGCCATATACGCAGCGAACGGACGAAAAACGTCCGCTCTAGCTATTAACACCATAGTATATTTAAACATTGCTGCAATAGCCGAGCATATGGAGTGCTTGCATTGCGGTATTGCTTTTGTGCTGCTTTGCGTGTGGTAGCGGTGCTCTCCCCCACTTGTGCGGTGGCGGTAAATAGCCCTTCGAACGTTAAATATTCTAAAATTATTTGGTTTGTGTTACGGCATTCATTAACTTGGGTAACGTAAATATTAGGGTGTTAACCAGTGATTTATTAACAATACCCAATACCAGCAATGGATTACGAATAAATTCGCTCTCTGAAATAATTAGTTATCGACCCGAATGCTTCGGGCGGCTCACGCACGGCGTTGGGAAGCTCACGCATGGCGTTGGGAAGAGTAAATTTCCTTTCGGGAAGCTCACGCACGGCGTTGGAAAGAGTAAATTTCCTTCCGGGAAGTTCACGCACGGCGTTGGGAAGCTCACGCACGGCGTTGGAAGGAGTAAATTTCCTTCCGGGAAGCTCACGCAAGGCGTTGGGAAGCTCACGCATGGCGTTGGGAAGAGTAAATTTCCCTTCGGGCGGCTCACGCACTGCTTCGGACGGCTCAACGAGGGTTTTAGGACGGAGACTATGAACGATAGTCCGTGTAAATTGAACTAGAATATTAAAGCGCAGCACGTTGGTGCGCTATACCAGCAAATAAATGAACATGAATTGCTAACTAAACAACGATTATTGTATGTAATTATTAACCAAATCTTTTAAAGTCATGGCTACAGTTAAAAACGAAGAAGTACTGCATGTTGCAGGATTTGTGCTCGACAGCTACAAGCGCGACATTGATGATTTTACGGCTTTCTCAAGCAACTTTAATGAAGCCTTTACAACAGACTTCGAGACAAAGGTTACAGGGTTAAAAGACATGATGGAACCCCTTGCTCTTACAAATGCGTTAACAGCTACTACCAAGTCGCTTTACGAATTGTTTACTCATGCTGCCGATGAAATTAATCGGCTTGAAGGATTCATCGCATTTGCTACAAAAAACCTTGTTAGCAACCCTGGCGATTTTAACTTACATACTGTTCGCAAGCATATTAATCGCCGCCACGTAGAGGGATTTACCCTAAGCATTTCGGTTACACTCGATACTATTGCGAAAAACGAAGCACCTCTTGAAGGTGGTGGTATGCCAAAAACGTTTGCTAAAGAGATTACCGATTTGCGCGACAAGATTACCGCAACTAACCTTGAGCAAAAACATAAGCTCGACGAACGCAGAGACCTTGTGGTGAAGAATAAAACACAAATAGAAGAACTTATGGATATCGTTTCGTTGGTAAATAAGTTTGGGAAGATAATATATAAGCGTAGTAATCCTGAAAAGCGTAAGGATTATACGATAAACAACCTTGTTTACCGAAACAAACAGGAGAGCAAATAGGTAATAGACGAACAGTTGCCACTAAAAAAGCCACCTCAGGGTGGCTTTTCCGCGTTTTGAAACAGTTCTTATCATTTAAAACAAAAGCCTATATTCCTGAATATTGAATTTAGGAATGCTTCTATGCCGATTTTCGTTACATTCTATCAAATGAACCATCGGGTTCTAGTAAAACCGAAAAGCCACCTTCCAACCAAGCCATGTTTGATGAATGTAACCCTTCCCGTTGGGTTTATCAAGGATGGTGTAAGGTGCGAGTGTGGATAGGTGCTTCACGCTCGCTGCATCGGTGGAATCGAAAACCATAAAATTGAATGTTCCACCAGCAGCAAGAGAAGTATTGTTCGAGAACCTATGTTCTATCCCCATATAAACCTTGTAGAGATGGCTATTTTCGAGGTAACTATCGGCTGTAAGCATCTGCTGAGCGGTAATATCGGCATCGAAAAAGAGTTTGCGCGTTAAATGGTGTGTGGTTCCCATTCCAAAACCGTATGTAAGCAGGGGATCTGCGGAAGTTTTCGGTTTAACCCCGGCAAACACGATGGAGTGAAACGCAGCTACGCCGCTCCTGTAGGCCACGTTTGCGTAGAAAACCTCATCGGCCGATATCTCTAGGTTATGGTAGCCTTTTTTTACGTAGCTGAATAGTCCAATAGGCACACCGCTGCAGGTATCTGAAATATTAACCAGTCCGAGTTGTATCCCCTTAACGTATTTTGCGCTATTTACGATGAAACTCATTTGCGCTCCCGAAACCGTATCGGCATAGTTTACCACGCTGGCCAGCTGTGCCCCCTTAATATAGCGTGCCTGGTTGTAAATCCCAGCTAACTGAACACCACTTACGATCTTGGCCACATTTACTATGCCAGCATACTGAACACCATCGAGCCGATTTACCAAATTGAATACCCCGGCATGCTGAACGCCAATGTGATGCATTAGCGATATATTTCCAACCCCACTTACCTGTATAAATCGGGACTCTTCCGGCACAATATTCAATACTCCGGCTACCTGAACCCCGTCCATGCGCTGAGTCTTATTGAACACGCCGGCTACTTGAACGCCGCGCATACCTTTTCCCACAAAGTTGCCTACACCCGCCACCTGCACGTAGCGAACGCTATCCCGCACAATATTCAGCACTCCACCAAGCTCCGCTTTCCGAACGCCTTGATTGTATCCCGCCAGCACATTAAAGGAGTAGTTGATCTCTACGTTTCCCGTTATCAACTGATTTGTTCCGGCATAGGGTAAGAATGAAACCTGCGCATTTCGAAACAGGGTATCCGAGAGATTACGGGTATTTACCGATAGCCTTCTTGGAATTAGCCATTCGGGAAACCAACGAAGAGTATCGCTCTTAGGTCCATCTTTTTTCATTCCCAACGATTGCTTAAGCGAATCGAGCGAGAGGTTTACCGCAATAAAGCTGAAGGCATCCTTGGTTTGGTGCAAGGCCATATCGAGGTAGCCTGCCTTACTAACCTTTACATCGGGAGAGTACTCACCCTCGGGAATGGTAAGTTTAAAGTAACCATACTCGTTGGTAATGGCCGAAGCCATAGAATGTTTATCGTAGATGGTTACCCCACTTAACTTTTTTCCCGATATAGGTTCGGTGATATAACCCTCAATAGTTCGCCGCGCACCCACTGAACTTGGCGAAGTCCCAAAATCGTGGTTGGCGGTAAGAATAATATAGCGGCCCTTAACCTTATAGTTTACCGCTCCTTGAAACAGGTTATTGAGCACCAACCTTACCGGTTTATCGACAACCATCATGTTGATATTGGAGGCCGGGGTAAAGGCGCGCGAGCTGTAGGAGAAGGTTACATCCGCCTGCTGCGAAATTTGGTTCAGCACATCACGGGTTTCGGCATTCATTGCATTCAGGTTTACCGTGCGCTCCAAAGGCGGAACGGTACTGCTCTGCGCTGTAGCTGCCTTTTGGCACACAGTAATGCTTACTATTAAGGCAAACAAGAACCTCAACTTCTTAATATAAGTAATTACCGAGCGCATCCTTCTCCATTTATACGATAACCAGTGGAGATTTTATCCACCGATAATCCAAGTGTTTCGGCAATAATCTCCAGCACCGAATCGATGTTTTCGTTATCGAAATTCACAGTAATTCGGCAATGGTTCAGGGCTGGATTACCAACCTCAATGGGCATGTTGTATACCGCTTCGAGCTCCTTCAATGCCACATCGAGCGGTGTATCAACAAAGACAAACTGTTTGGTTTTATAGGCAATCACATTTATATTGGCATCGCCTTTAACGGTAAAAGTGTCGGCAGCCTTGTTGTAAACCCCAATTTGGCCCGCAACCAACGTAACGCTATTGGAGGCTGAGGTATAAAAGCGCACGCTACCAGTCTCAACATAAACTTCCACCGTACCGGTAGAATCGTATGCTTTCACATTAAAGCTGGTTCCGATATCCTCAATAACAACCCCGTTTACCTCCACGAGAAATGGCTTATTCTTGAGATGTTTTACCTCAAAAAATGCTTCTCCCTTAAGCTTTACACGGCGATCATGCTCGCCATACTTCGAGCTGTAGGTAACAATGCTGTTGCGGTTAAGGACCATTTCGGAGCTGTCGGTAAGCGTATAGCTCGTTCCGACGGTCTCATTCGAGGCTACCTGGTTTATTGTTTCCGGCGAAAGAACCCCGCTATAGAATAGCATGAGCGGAAGACCAACCAGCAAGGCAATTGCCGCTGCGGCCAACAGCGCTGCATAGCGTTTGTAGAGCGGAACAACCTTAGCGATAGGTGCAGCGCCCCTCATTCCAGCCTTTACCTTTGCCCAAGCGATTTCGGAATCATAAAAAGGGTGCTGAGCCAATGGGTGAGCTTTCCTGTAAACCTGCTCCACTTGAGCAAAGTAGCCTCGGTTACCCAGGCTCAATTCCAGCCAATCATCCAGCTGCACGGCCTCTTCCGGGAGTGCTTCTCCGGCAAGGTAACGGGCAATTAGTTGATCAATATGTTCGCTATGTGCAACCACGGCTGTATTTATTTTTTAAAAAGCAGTAAAAGTAAAACGAGCGGAAGATAATCTTTCAGCTGCTCGCGGAGAATTCTCAGCGCGCGCACCATTTGCTTATCCACCGCCTTTACCGAAACACCAAGCTCAATGGCAATCTCGGCATAAGTAAGGTTTTCGAAACGGCTAAGGGTGAAAACACGCTTGCATTGAGGGGGTAGCAAATCCACCGCCTCACTAATTTGATGCTGTAACTCATTTCCCATTATGGTATGCGCAGTAGTATCCACCTCTTCCTCGTGGGTATGCATGTAGTAATCGGTGTGCTCCTGTCTAACCTTTAAATGTTTTATGCGATTAAGGCAACTGTTATGAACGGCTCGGTATAAATAACTTTTTAGCGAAGTGTGAATATCTACGTTCGCCCTATTTTCCCATAGCACTATAAAGGTATTCTGAACCATCTCTTCAGCCTCCTCACTATCGTTGAGCATTGTGTGGGCATAGCTGCAAAGGCGTGTATAGTAGGCTTTAAAGACGGCTTCAAAAGCCACCTCATCTTCAATTTGAATACCTACTACAACATCGCTCTCCTGCACTTTGTAAAATAGATGAATGCAGCTCAAAAGTATTTCAAATCTTGAACAAATCCAACACAACTAATCATATCTCCTATCTAAGACAACAAGAGGGAGGCAATGCCCCCCTCTCCGTCAAAAAAATATTTTGTAATATGGTTTAAGGAATCACCACAGGGAAATCATATTCGAACTTAAGGAACTCCGGCTTTCCTAAAATATAGGATAGGTAGTGATGGTAGGCTTCCGATACTTCAAACTTATCGATGTTGTAGTATTCTTTCGGCATAGGATGGTTCCCCACCTGCCCCATATCAATGGAGGTGGTGTTGAACTCCTCCAACTCCTGAAAATTCACCATGTGGCTTAGCACGGGCATCTGTCCATAATCTTCGCGAAGCAGCAAATCCACCACTTTATCGGCCAACGTGGTGGTTAATCGGCGGTCGTAGAGGCGGCATTCCCCCGAACGGGCGTAGTAGCCGCAGGTTTCGGCGCGAGCTTCAATACCCAGCTTATTCGATATCTCCGATGCAATAATCGCACCTATGCCACCGAGCCTAGCGTGACCATATTCATCCACCTCTTTGCTGGCATACATTACATCGACCTTCCCAGTGGCGTCGTCGTACCAGCGAACCCCTTCCGACACGGCAATAACCAGTGACTTTTTGGGTGAACGCAAGTAGTTTTCCCTAACGGTTTCCAGAAACACGAGCTTTCGCTCCTTGGTAATTTCAAATTCGGGCACCAGCGCCATCTCGGCACCTCCAAAGGAAGCACTTGCATTTAACCAACCGGCATCGCGCCCCATCACTTCTAAAACAATGATTCGAGAGTGCGACTCGGCCGTAGTGCGTATGCGAGCGGCATACTCCATTACGCCCTTAGCTGCCGATGGAAATCCCGGGCAGACTACCGCCTCAATTGCTTTGCCGTTGAAGTGGTGGAGGGTTCGCGTTCGAAGGTCATTATCGATGGTTTTGGGAAAACCAATTACCGGGAAGCCTTCTGTTTCGTGAAGGAGCCTTGCCGCACCGTTGGTATCGTCGCCACCAATGGTTACGAGCACATCAATTTTATAGCGCTCTAAGTTCTTTAGTATCTGAGGAACCCTATTATCCGGGTTTTTAATCGATGGAAACGGGTTGGTTCGGCTCGACCGCAGCGCAGTTCCGCCATAAAAGCCATCGTAGGGTTGACACGTTAAATCGAGCACATCACCATCGGCCAGTAAGCCTTTCCATCCGTGCCTAATGCCATAAACTTTATAACCCAAAAAGGAGGCACGGTTCCGAATGGCTTCAATGCTCGAGTTAATGGCTGGGGTATCACCACCACCGGTAAGAATTGCAAGGGTTTTCCCGCTAAAAAGTTTGTTCGACTTCTTCATTTACGATAGGTTATGGTGATTGACTATCCTTGACCCCAGCGCCACAAAAATTCGAATAAGAACACCCGAGATGATGCAAATACCATTGGTATGGCGGAGGCAAAGTCGGACACAAATGTATGCTTTTTTTATGCAAAACCTATATTGCAAACGTTAGCGATAGAAAAAACATTAGGCATAACCAACAGTGAAAGAAGCACGAATAAACCGACCCTATCGTTGCAAAAAAATGCTAGCTTTGATGCGCACATTAAACATTCACACTAAATATAGCACCTCAATGATTCTATTAGATAAACCATTCGTTTCCGAATTTTTACAATTAACCCTTGCAAAGAACCAATATCCGGTTGTAAAAACGGCTAATAGCGAACTACTTATTACCAACAAGCAGGTAAAGTTTATTAGCGAAACCGAAGCCATTAAGCTGGTTCAGGAAAACGGCGACGAGCTTGTGTATAGCAACTCCGAAAACGCAATTAGCTGGGTGGAGAAGAACCTTCCATTCTCGAGGCTTCCAAAAACAATAAAGCTATTTAAAGATAAGGTTGCGTTCCGCGAACTGGTAAAGCCTATCTTCCCAAACTTCTACTTCAAGAGCGTTCCCATTACCGAATTGGCCACGCTTTCGTCGGTTGATATTCCGAAACCCTTTATCATCAAGCCTGCCATAGGTTTCTTCAGCATGGGAGTGCACAAGGTGGACACCGACAAAGAGTGGGAGGCCCTTCGCACCACCATTGTCGACGAGATAGAACAAGTTAAAGACCTATACCCTAAAGAGGTAATGAATGCTACAAACTTCATTATTGAAGATTGCATTGAAGGCGACGAATACGCCGTTGATTGTTACTTTAACAGCACCGGAAAGGCCACTGTTCTCAACATTATGGAGCATATTTTTGGTTCGGGAAAGGATGTGAGCGATCGTGTTTACCTTACCTCGAAGGATATTATTGAGAAGAATCTGGCCAACGTTGAAGCCTTCCTTTCGGAAGTTTCGCGCCTTGCCGAGCTGCGTAACTTCCCAGCCCATATCGAGATTAGAATTGATAAAACTGGCACTATTTACCCTATTGAGGTAAACCCAATGCGCTTTGGCGGTTGGTGCTCTACCGGCGATATGGCTTGGCTGGCTTATGGCATTAATGAGTACGAGTGCCTCTTTGAGCAAACAGCCCCAAACTGGAGCGAAATACTTAAGGATAAAGCCGGAAAGGTTTACAGTATCTCTATCCTCGACAATAACTCGGGCTACAAAGCCGAGGATATTGTGAAGTTCGACTACGACAAGCTCCTCTCCCACTTCGAAAAACCGTTGGAGCTCCGAAAGATAAACTTCCACGAGTATCCCGTGTTTGCCTTCCTCTTTTCGGAAACCCGACAAGAGAATATGGCCGAGTTGGAACGTATTCTGAAGTCGAACCTAAGGGAGTATATTGTGGTTAAACCTATTTAAAAACAGCAAATCATAGGTATATGCCTGTTAAAGATTTGCACCTTTGTAAAAACGAAGTCACCAAGTTGCGTATTACATATTAGCGACTTACTTCACAAAAAAAAAGAAATGAATACTCAATACCTCTTTGGTTTATTATCCGGAGTTGCAGTCGCAATCCTGTTTTTTGTGCTATTATTCAATGGAAAGAAGTGGTATAACCAGCTTTTCAATAAGAGTAAAAAGGCTTAACTTTCAACCCTGATTTACAACACCGTAATAGTATAAACCTATGAAGCTAAAACCAATAATTTTAGGAGTATTAGCCATGGCAGCAATCTCCTCGTGTAGTAAAAACTCTGCCGATTTGGCTCAAGGGCCTTGGCTGGGAGTTTTGGTGCTTGATTCCACCGAAGTTGGAATGGAAGTGCCCTTTAATATGAACGTGATTAAACATGACGATGGCACTACCACCATCGACATTATCAATGCCGATGAAAAAATATCGGCTACCGAGGTTACCTTCATGGGCGACACGCTAATAATGAAGTTCCCGGTATTCTCGAGCGAGATTTACGCTACGGTTGGAGCCGAAACACTCAATGGTTTCTACTATCCTAAGGGTAAGGAAAACGGTACCTTCTACAAATTTTACGCAACTAAGGGTGTAACCGACCGCTTTCCTAACGCTACCGAGGCGCCTACAGCCAATATTCAAGGCCGTTGGGATGTAATGGAGAACCTAGGAACGCCCGACTCCACTTACATGGTAGGCGAGTTTAAGCAAGATGGAGCAAAGGTTACTGGAACCTGGCTAAACACCGGTGGCGACATGCGTTACCTCGAAGGTAAGATTTCGGGCAACAAACTCATGCTCTCGGCAGTGGATGGTGCGCACACTATTATAATGACTGGAGAAGTTACGGCCGATGGGAAGATTGAAAACGGTAAATTTATGGGCAGCCCAAAGTGGAAATCGGTTTGGACAGCCACTAAAAACGAGAACGCTAACCTTCCGTCCGTTGAATCGCTCATTCACCTTAAGAAAGGGCCTAAAATATTTGAATTTGCATGTGTAAACTTAAGTGGCGACACTATTCGTCTTAGCGACGAGCAGTTTAAAGGAAAGGTAGTTATTGTAACAGCCTCGGGCTCTTGGTGCCCAAATTGTATGGACGAAAACCGCTTCTACGGCGAGCTCTACAATAAGTATAAAGATAAAGGACTCGAGATTGTTGCGCTTTGCTTTGAGAACAAAGACCTCGCTTCATCGAAAAAAGGAATGGAACGCTTTGCCGAACAAACGGGCGCTAGCTATACCTTCCTGTATGCAGGCCCACGGGGCAAAGAGACAAAGGATAAAGTGCTATACAACCTCGAAGGACAAGTTGCATTTCCAACCTCCATATTCATCAACCGTAAAGGCGAGATTGTGAAGCTGCACACTGGCTTCTCTGGCCCGGGAACTGGCGATCACTACACCAAACTGGTAGAGGAAACCACTGCTTTTGTAGAAAAGCTGCTTTCGGAGAAGTAAACCATTGAAGTTAGCCGGAAGTTATACAGGAGTTAATCGGAGCATACTCGGAATAACGAGCGTAAACCAAGGCTGAATCATCAAAATATCGAGTTAAAGAAAAGGCCACCAGTAAAACGCTGGTGGCCTTTTCTTATATATAGCATAACGTTTAGAGAAGAAAGTCTGTTGATAGGAAGTTGGACTTCTGCTCTCGGACAATTTCGGTAATTATCTTCTTATTCTCATCGTTTTCTTTCGATGCCACAAGGGTTCGAATGGAGAATACCCGCAGCGCATCGGAAACAGAGAGGGTTCCTTCGGCCGAATCCTTACGCCCAGTGAAAGGGAAGATATCCGGTCCGCGCTGGCATTGCGAATTAATATTTACACGGCACACCTGATTCACCAGCGTGTCTACAAGTGTGGCAATAGTAGTAGAGTCTTGGCCAAAAATGCTTGCCTGCTGGCCATAGTTAGACTCAATTACATAGTCCAACGGCTCGTTAATATCGTCGAACACTGCAATAGGAACTATTGGGCCAAACTGCTCCTCACGGAATGCACGCATGCTGCTATTTACAGGGTAAAGCACCGCAGGGTAAAAGAACGATCGGTTGTAGTAACCTCCCGAAGGGTTCATCACAGCAGCACCCTTGGCCTTGGCATCGTCGATAAGGGCGGTAAGATATTCCGACTTATTTGGCTCAGGCAGCGGAGTAATAGCAACGCCATTGCTCCACGGCATACCAACTTGCAACCGCCCTACCTCCTCGCTAAACTTCTTCACAAAGGTATCGGCAATGCTCCGGTGCACAAACAATATCTTTAGGGCAGTGCAACGCTGGCCGTTGAATGAGAGCGAACCCATAACGCACTCCTTTACCGCCAAATCGATATTGGCATCGGGGAGAATAATGGCAGGATTCTTTGCCTCAAGGCCTAGTATTGCCTTTAGCCGGTGTGGCTTAGGGTGCTGACTCTTGAGAATATCGGCTACACGGCTCGAACCAATAAATGCAAGCACATCAACCCTGCCCGACTCCATTAGCGGGCCCATAATTATTTCGCCATGACCGTAAAGAGTATTCACCACACCCTTTGGAAATGCCATTTGGTAAGCCTTAAGCAGTGGCTGATGAAGCAGCACACCCAACTTTGGGGGTTTAAAAATAACCGTGTTCCCCATAATCAAGGCGGGAATAAGCGTGGTAAAGGTTTCGTTTAGCGGGTAGTTGAAAGGCCCCATGCACAAAACCACTCCAAGCGGCGCACGCCTAACCTGAGCAATTATTTGCTGCGAAATAACAAAGCGCGACGAATCGCGGTCGAGATTTTTTACCGCATCAATGGTATCAATAATATAATCGATGGTTCTATCGAACTCCTTCGTGGAATCGGCGTAGTTCTTGCCAATTTCCCACATGAGCAGCTTCACAATTTCATCGCGTTGCTCCTTCATGTAGAAGACGAACTTCTTCATGCACTCAATTCGTCCTTCAATGCTCATGGCAGGCCATGTTCCCCTACCCGAGTTGTAAGCCTCCGAGGCAGCATCCAATGCCTTCAACGCCTCTTCCTTACCCATAAGCGGATAGCTGCCAATGTAGCTATCGAAACCGTCGGCCGTTTTGCAGCACACAGGCGAGTAAACCTTCTGCCGTTCGCCAGCCCATGTCATAATCTCCCCATTAATGAGGTATTCCGTTTGCTCCAGAGTGGACGCTAGCCGAAACTGTTCCGGCACCGCATCCAGCGTAGGAAAAATATCGTCAATAGTTTTCTTCATTGCACATTAGTTTATATTGATGGTCATAATGCTCATATACAATGAGCCATTTGAGAAGCAATCGTTCTGTGACGCCATACTTTTATTACTCTTTATTTAAGAGATCAATTTCACGCAGCAAATCATCCATCCCCTTATACAGCTTCAGCGGAATAATTTTTCGGATTTTCTTAAGTTCCTTGGCCAACTCCACTATCAGGTCGAGCGGATTAGATTCAACTCCAAACATATTTTCGCCGAAGTTGGTTCCCGCCAGCATGCTATTCTCAAACATCCCAACGCACCAATTCTCGATGAATTCGTCCAAGGGAACTTCGACAGGTTCAAATTCAGCCCAGTCTTCTTTTGCGCACAATACTGCCATGTCCTTACTAGACCATATGCATATTACGCTTAGCGGATTGCCTTCTGCATCTTCATAATCATTTGAACCAGAAGTAGCATAACCACTCTTACTATCAAGCCCCCAAACAATGCCCGATTTACAAACATCTTTTATGAATCTCTCGTGTTGTTGCTTTGCAACTGTTGATTCTTGTGCCATTATTGTTGTTTGTTTTGAATTACTATGTGCTTAATTACTTGCTACCACTCTCTATCCATACTAAGAAACGCCCTACCGTTTGAAATGCTTTAGTAGCCACCTCATCAACTTGTTATCGGTTCAAAACCACCTCAATAAAAGGAGATAGGCCGCAACACCATCGGTAAAAACTAAAAGCCCCTACTAATATAGAATAGCAGTAATACTATAAAGGTGAAAAAAGGAGGTGCAGCACACCTCCTTCTGTAATTCTATGTTAGAAATGGCTACTTAAACTCTGCCATCAGCTGTTCAATCTTCTTTTGTAGGGGATCATTAACAGGAACAAGTGGCAGACGCAGTTCGTTCTTCGCCACACTCCGGAAACTCAATGCAGCCTTTGCTCCTGCAGGGTTGCCATCGGCAAAAAGGGCATCAATAATCTCAACAAACTTATTGTGAAGCGGACGAGCCTTAGCCATATCGCCAGCAATGGAGTAACGAACCATGTCGGAGAACTCCCTTGGCAAGCAATTACCGGTAACAGAGATTATACCATCCATACCCATTGCCATTTGAGGCAGTGCAAGGCCATCGTCGCCCGAAAGAACGGCAAAGCCCGCTGGCTTGTCGCGCAAAATGTAGGTAATCTGAGTAAGGTTACCCGACGCTTCCTTAATACCCACTATATTTTTAAACTCTTTGGCTAGCTTAATGGTAGTTTCGGCATTCATATTAATGCCAGTTCTACCCGGAACATTATAGAGAATTATTGGCAGCTTACTTGCCAATGCAATTGCCTTGAAATGCTCGTAAAGGCCACGCTGATTGGGTTTGTTGTAGAACGGCGTTACCGAAAGAATGGCATCTACGCCAGAAAGATCGAATGTATTGACCGAATGAACTACTTCGGCAGTATTATTGCCACCAATCCCAACTACAATGGGCAACTTACCTGCATTCTTCTCCACAACATAACGAACCACCTTGTGGCGTTCATCTATCGAAAGGGTTGCCGCTTCGCCTGTAGTTCCTAAAACGACAAGGAATTCAACACCGCCTTTGGTCAAATAGTCAACAAGTTTTCCTAAACCCTCAAAATCGACACTCTTATCCGCGTTGAACGGAGTAATCATTGCAACTCCTGTTCCAAAGAACTTTGCCATATATCGTTAATCAATTCAATTGTTTAAAATTAGGATTGCTCAGTTTTCTTGTCCCCTACTGAATGGTAGTGGCGGTTGTTAATCGCCATAAGATAGTGCTTTGCCTGCTCTATAAGATAGGAAAGTGGCTCACTCTCCTTAACAGCCACTATAAAATCGAAAGGACTGTTGTGGTAGTTTATAAATCCCACCTTAAAGCTAGCATGAGCAAGGGCAGTAACGCCTCTCAACGGCATGAGTTCTCTCCGGCTAAAATCAATTAGGATGTCGAGACGAATACTATCAAAGTCAACAACATGAGGGCAGTTTGGCACGCCATTCCATTTCAACTCTTTCCTTGAAAAGAAGTTAATGCTGGGATGTTGTTCCAGACCAACAGTCAACTCCTTAATATCCACAAATCCTATTGCGTACACATCAAGGTTCAACGTCTTTAAATATTGAATAAACGCTTTCAATTCCTCAGGAATACCCGTGATTGAGCCTTCAAAAACCAATCCTACTTTTCGAGCAGTAGTAAGGTTATAAATAAACTTTTTCCGAGGAATCTTCTTTTGAAGGGTCGCAATAGCCTTAAGGCCCGACTTGTATTTTAGTTTGCCAAACATATATTCAATTATTTTAACATACTATATAACTCATCAATTGTAATAATGTTCACACCCAACTCGCTGGCTTTCTTCAATTTTGCTGGACCTATTTTGTCACCGGCAACTAGGTAATTCAAATTTCCACTGACGGCAGCCAAGTTCTTTCCTCCATGCTGTTCAATCAACTCCTTTAAATCTTCGCGCGATATATCGGCAAAGGTGCCTGAGATTACAAAGGTATAACCTTTCAGGTTTTCTGAAAGCCCTTCGGAATTCTTTTGAGGAAGAAACATGTTCAATCCTGCTTTTTTCAATCTTTCCACCAGATTGATGGCGCGATTATCGCCAAAAAAACGCTGGATACTTCCTGCAATTCGTTCGCCAACCTCATCCACTGCCTTTAATTCATCAAAAGTAGCGGTTTCTAATGCTTCGATGGTTCTGAAATGCTCCGCCAACTTCTTGGCAGTGGTTTTTCCTACATAACGAATTCCTAATGCAAAGAGTACGCGGGAAAAAGAAACTTCCTTTGAAGCCTCAATACTTGCGATTATATTGGAAGCCGACTTGGCAGCCATTCTATCCAAGGGTAACAGTTGCTGCAGCTGTAGATCATACAAATCGGCTGGGGTGGTGGCTAACCCTTGGCGATAGAGCAAATCAATGGTTTCCTCTCCCATCCCATCGATATTCATAGCATCGCGGCTAATGAAGTGAACCATGCGTCCCACAATTTGCGGTGGACATCCTTGGTCGTTCGGGCAAAAGTGTCGCGCTTCATCCTCGGGTCGGAATAGCTCCGAACCACACTCGGGACAGTGAGAAAGAAACACAACGGGTGCAGTATGAAGAGGTCGCTGCGCAATGTCTACGCCAACAATCTTAGGAATAATCTCGCCCCCCTTCTCTACAATTACCATGTCGCCCGTATGCAAATCGAGCAGCTGGATTTGGTCTTGATTGTGCAGCGAAGCTCTTTTTACAGTAGTTCCACCCAGATATACTGGTTCGAGATTGGCTACCGGAGTAACTGCACCCGTTCGCCCAACCTGAAAATCGACCGAAACGAGCCGGGTGTAGCCCTGTTCGGCCTTATACTTATAGGCAATTGCCCAGCGAGGCGTTTTTGCAGTAAACCCAAGCGTTTCTTGTTGTGCATAGGAGTTCACCTTCACCACAACCCCATCCGTATCGAACGGTAAATCAAATCGTGCCTTATCCCAATGATGAATAAACTCAAACACTTGCTGCATGGTATGGCATTTTCGGCTAAACTCTGATATCTTAAAGCCCCATGTCTTGGCCTTTATTAGATTTTCGTAATGCAGCTCATAAGGCAACTCTTCACCCAAGGTATAGTAGAGAAAGCAATCCAACCCCCTGCGGGCAACCTCGGCTGAATTTTGCAGTTTCAATGTACCGGCAGCTGCATTGCGCGGATTGGCAAAGAGAGCTTCTCCTTTTGATGCCCGCGTATCGTTCATCTTTTGGAAAGCTGCATGAGTAAGTATTATCTCTCCCCGCATCTCGAAGTCAGAAGGAAAATCGCTGCCGGTTAACTTAAGTGGTATCGAACGAATTGTCTTAACGTTGGCTGTAACATCGTCGCCCTTAACACCATCGCCACGAGTAACGGCCTGCACCAACAAACCATCCTTATAGATTAGATTAATGGCCGTTCCATCAAACTTCAGCTCGCATATGTATTGTGGTTCCTCACCAGCCAAGAGCTTTCTGACGCGTTGGTCGAAATCAAAAAGTTCCTCCTCTGAGTATGTATTACCCAGCGAAAGCATTGGATAGCGATGATTAACTTGCACAAATTCAGAGGAAATATCGCTTCCAACCCGTAGGCTTGGAGAAGAGGCATCCTGCAATTCGGGGAATTGCCCCTCAAGGCTCATTAACTCCCGCATTAGGGAATCATATTCAAAATCGGATATCGATGGCTCGGCTAGCACGTAATAGCTATAGTTGTGCTTATCTAAGGCATTGCGAAGTTGCTCAACTCGTTGACGGGCCTCCAGTATGGTCATTCTTCTTCTGTTTTGGGAATAAAGATAAGAAGAAGATGTTACATTAGCGCGATGAACAACGGAAGTTGTTACTAACGTTTTTACTTACTGGCAGTATGGGGTTCAAAGAACCTAACTCAAGGTTTCATTCGAAAGAGATGTCATCAAAACAGTAAAAGCCTAAAGTCAGTAATTTTGCTGTAACAAGAAAACCGCATTAATGTGCCATAACAGAAAAGGCCGAAAGGAATAATCCCTTCGGCCTTATATAATGCATTGTAAATACTACCGTACGAAGTAACCGTTGTTAGGGCCAATTCCCACAGTGTATTCCTTTACAAGTTTACCAGCCAAATCGTAGCGAAGCATTTTTCCAGCCGCAGTAAAGGATGGTGCCTGCATACCATAAACAACTCCCGATGCAGGATCGATAGCAAAACCATACACTTCAACATCTATAAATGGTGCCGTAGGTATTGTGCCGTTAATGCTCATTTTGAAGATACCCTGAACACCGTATCCAGCACCGTAGTATAGTTGGTCGCCGGCATTATTTGTGCGCAGTTGGGTTGGGTGATAAGTTGTGCTGATATTGATTGTAGTTACGTTGTATGTTGTTGGGTTTATCTTGCACAATGCCGATGTGGTAGTATTTGCACTATTCAACCAATCTACAGCACCAACACAAAGCACCCATACATCATTGTTTTTATCAACAACGAATCCGCGTGGAGAATCGGCAACATTAATCGTTTCAACAACAGCATCGGTTTTGAGGTCAATCACCGAAACGGTTTTTGCACTTCCCCAACCACCACTGTTGGCAACAAACAGTTTTGATCCCACAACAACAAGTCCTTCAGGACCTGAGCCAACGCTTATCTTTTTGGTAACAGCATTTGAATTAAGATCGATAACTACAACCTCATTATTGTCCCATGTCGAAACATATCCTTTAGTGCCGTAGGTAACCATATAACGTGGACCACCTAAATTTTCAATGGTAGCGACTTCCTTACATGATGATTTCTCTACAACCTCAATTTTGCTGGAACCGTTAAGAACAAAGTATGCATTGTTAGTAGTGAATGTCATACTCTGAAGGGCATCACCAAGCACACGATTATTTGCCTTGAAGAAAACATCCGAAGTGATAGAATCGCCTGCGGCATGGTAAATCGAGATGGAGGCATTTGCGCTACCAAAGTTTCCCTCGTTAGTTATTATCATTCCTTGGGTTAAGTCGAAAGGCAACTTGGGACCCGACGACTCATCCTTTTCACATGCAGAAAAGAGTAGCGATGCACCAACCAGCGCAATCGAAAAAATGTTTCTAATTTTCATAGTCTGTTGTTATTTAGGTTAATTATTTTCCAAAAGAGAGGACAATTCCCAACTGATAGGTACGCATTGGCATTCCATAGTTCTGCATTACCACATACTCCTCGTTCCACAAGTTATCAATGCGTGCAAATCCACGTATTTCATAACTGTTTAGTTTATAGTTTGTCTCTACCGAAAGGGAAGCAATCGAAAATGGATTTATCTGGCTAGAGTGGTCGGCAACGTCATAGCGCCTACCGGTGTAGCCTTGAGTATACTTTAGGCGAAGCCAATCAAAATCAATAAATGCTGAAAAACCATACTTATACTTTGGCACATAGGGCAGTTGCTTTCCTTCCGTTGCTTGAATAGCATCTTTTTCGTTGGTGGTGTAGGTAATAGCACCCGACAAATCGGCTCCAATAGTGAACCTTTCCAAGCGCTTCTTTAAGGTTAACGAACTCTCTACACCTCTAGACCAAACTTCGTTGTAGTTTTGAGGTCTCCAAGTTCCAGAAGAATTAGGAAGCCAAATAATCCAGTTGTCTACATTATTATTGAAAGCACTAATCTTTATTGATATAAGATTTCCATTTCCAGTGTAAACGTAATCGAGTCCAACTTCTTCTCCTAAACCATTTTCAGGCTTAAGGTTTGGATTCCCCCAACCATTTCCCCAGTAAAGGTCGTTGAAAGAGGGCACCCTGTAATTTCTAGAGACATTTGCACGCATGTATAGCCCAGTCATTAACCGAAACTGACCACCAACCGACCAGGTAATGGGTGTAGACTCTCCATCAATTATCTCCTCGCGCGCACCTGCAAAGGCTTCGATACCGCCATCCTCAGTTCTAAACCGATAACCCAGCGTGGCTGCTGGTCTTAACCGTTCCTTAGGTTCAGAATAATTGGTAGAACGAACGCGCTCATAGGCCGTATTTATACCTGCTTCAAGCACGTGGCTCTGCGACATTCGATAGATGAACTCTCCTTCCACCTGTCCGTTGGTTGAGTGGTGATTCGATCGCTCCACCGGAATATTCCGGTAAGCCTGCCAATCGTTGAAGAGAGCAGCCTTAATATTAAAATCATAGCTCGTTCTATTGGCGCGCCATTGCGATGTTGCCCGAAAAAAGCTGCTGTAATCATTCTGATTGCTCGATGCCGTGCTCATCATAGCTGGATAAGCGTTATAACCATCCTGCGCCCAAAGCGCCACAACAAGCCTGTCGGCTGGCGAAACGAGGAATGAGGCGGTTTCCATGATGCCTGCCTTACGATAGTTGGCATTGGTCTGGTTCACAATGGGCTTACCCATTTTAGTTGTGTTCCTAAACTCGTAGTTGTTTTGAGCCTCACTGTAAAATAGCCGCGATGAAATGGCAAACTTTTCGCCACCATAGGTATGCTTAATAGCGGAATACGACAACCCGTAGCTGCCCACCGACTGAAATAGCTCTCCGCTATTTCCATTGCCAAAGGCCAGCTGGTTATCGAGGTGGATTACGCCGCCTATGGCACCACTGCCAAAGAGTGCGCCGTTGCCACCTTGCTGCACGGCAATTTGATCGACAAAGAAAGTAGGGATATTGCCAAAGTTAACGCCGGAATTCATGCTACTTTGAAGGTTAACACCATTCCAAAGCACAGCGGTATGCGAGGCATTCAAACCCCGAAGAGAAATAGAAGAAGTGGCTCCAGGACCATAACTATTTACCACAAGGCCGGGCTGACTGGCAAGCATATCGGAAAGGAGCAAGCTCCGGCTTTGCTTAATATCTATGGGCGAAATTATTTTTACGGAGAGACCAGCAGAAAAGCGCTTCAACTTGGAGCTAATCACCACTTCTTTAAGGGTGATGGTATCCTCAATTGTGCTTGTCACAGGAGGGATATCGCTGGGGAGAGCTAAGACTCCAACAAGAAAAATACTCAACAACATGCGTTACAAATGATTAAAATCGTTTAAGATTCAATCATCTATAACCTGCGGAATAAAAAGAAAAAGCAAGAGAATGTAAACGAATTACACTGAGCCCTTTATCCGAAAGCTATAAATGCGAAATGTTATTGGCAGGTCTTCTGACTTACTCCCCCTTTGCTGGCCTTCCCGTCTTGAAACTAGCTCGACAGTGGCTTTTTTTGATAGCAAAAGGTTTTGATGGAGTTTACAGCAGCGGAAACTGTTCAGGATTTACACCCGATTCCCTCTTCGCTCCGCCAATGGCGGAGAACCAAAACTGCGACAAAAGTAAAATATTTTATTGGTTCCGAAATCGTTATAGCACATATTCTTCAGCATAAATCACTTTCCCTTATTGCCCAAACTGTTATCTTTTTCCAATCAAAAAGCCAATTGTTTTGTTGAAGATTTTATCTTTGCCTATATCTCACTTGCAAAACTAATGACGCCCGAAGAAAGACCCAGAGAGCACAAACAGGTTATTTACCGATTTAAAGCACTGCTTAAATCCGGCATGCATATCCTTGACAATAAGGACATTCAGCGCATAAAGGAGGCCTACAAATTGGCAGCGGAGGTCCACAAGGATATGCGTCGATCGTCGGGTGAGCCATACCTATTTCACCCTGTGGCCGTAGCTCGAATTGTGCTTGAGGAGATTGGTCTTGGGGCCACATCAGTGATTGCAGCGCTCCTTCACGACACCACACGGTTCGGTGGGCTTACCCTAGCCGAGATAGAGCAACGATTCGGCAAAGATGTTTCGGCCATTGTTGCCGGATTGAACCGTATTGCTGAGATTAACCATTCAAAGGATGCCGACCAAAGCGAGAATTACCGAAACCTGATCATCTCCATTTCGGAAGATATACGTGTAATCCTGATTAAGCTGGCCGACAGACTTGAAATTATGCGGTCGCTTAATCACTTTACAAAAGAACAACAGGCATCAAAAGCAAGAGAGACGTTTAACCTCTACGCCCCATTAGCCCATAAACTAGGTCTCTACAAGGTGAAGAGTGAGATGGAAGACCTCTCCATGAAGTTTACCGAAAACGAGGCTTACAAGAGCATAATAAAGAAACTTCGAAACACTACAGTAGCCCGTAATAAGTTTATTCGGGAGTTCATGGAACCTATCGAAGAGAAGCTGAACCTTCAGGGTCTCAACTTCGAAATAAAAGGACGAACAAAATCGGTATATTCCATTTGGAAGAAGATACAGAAACAAAATGTTCCTTTCGAAAAGATTTATGACGTATTTGCCATTCGCATTATCCTAGATACACCAAAGGATAAAGAGAAGACCGAATGTTGGAGAGTGTATTCCACGGTTACCGATAAGTATATTCCCAACCCCAGCCGATTGCGCGATTGGGTTTCAGTGCCAAAGTCTACAGGCTATGAATCGCTGCACACCACCGTTGTAGGCCCCGATGGCCGTTGGGTGGAGGTGCAAATCCGCTCCAAACGCATGGATGAGATTGCCGAGCGTGGCCTAGCGGCTCACTGGCGATATAAGGGCATTAGGCAGGAGGCTGGTATCGATGAATGGCTTTCGCAAATTCGCGATATTATCGAGACTCCCGACATCTCGCCCGAGGAGATGGTGAACTCCTTTAAGCTAAACCTACACAGCCAAGAGATTTTCATCTTTACCCCTACCGGCGACTTAAAGAAACTCCCGGTTGGCGCCACGGTGCTCGATTTTGCCTTTGATATTCACAGCCAAGTGGGATACCACTGTATGGGGGCCAAGGTTAACCAAAAGAATGCAACGATCCGAGAGGAACTCAAAAACGGAGACCTGGTAGAGATCATTACCTCTAAGAATCAGAAACCTAAAAAGGATTGGCTAAACTTTGTTGTAACCTCCAAGGCAAAATCAAAGATCAAGCAGAGCCTCAAGGAGAATGAGATGCAGGTTGCAGATCTTGGCAAGGAGATGCTCGCTCGTCGTCTGAAAAACTGGAAAATGACTTTGGACGATACCACCGTCTCGTTGCTCATTAAACACTATAAACTTAAGGATGCAACAGTTCTCTATTCATCCATCTTTCATGAAAAAATTGAGCTTTCGGATATTAAGCTTGTACTGCTGGGTGACAAGCAACCAGAACAAGCCGAACCTCAAAAGCGAGTTGTTGAGCACAGAGTTACTAAATTTGATGATTACCTTATCATTGATGAGCGATTGGATAATGTAGACTATCGCCTGGCCAAATGCTGTAACCCAATTCCTGGTGATGAGGTATTTGGATTTGTTACCATTGGTGAAGGAATTAAGATTCACCGAAACACCTGCCCCAACGCCGATAGGCTTAGAGATAAGTACGGATACCGCATTATGAAGGCCAAATGGCGCGAGCAAACAGAATCGGGAGCTTTTCAAGTAACCATTAAAATTGTGGGCTACGACGAGCTAGGGATCGTTAATAGGATCTCGGAGATTGTCTCGAAGGAGATGAAACTCAACATGCGCGCTATTTCCATAGAATCCAAGGGAAATAGTTTTGTTGGCATACTTAAAGTGCTCATTGAACACACAAACCAACTCGGAAACCTATTGAGCAAACTTCAGAAAACAGCTGGAATACAGAGGGCTATTCGGGTGAATCGTTAAACGTTAAAAGACACGCCATAGATGAAAAGTATTTGGCCGCATTATCGAGACGAATCATACACTTCTAAGTAACGCTAAAAAAGAAACGCCGAGCAAAATGCTCGGCGTTTCTTTTATATAATATTCCGTTGGACTAACCTATGTAGTGGAAGTGAGGACCAAAGCGCTCAAATGCAGCCTTATCCAAAGCCTCCCTATGATCGGGGTGTGAAATGCTGATAATAAGGCGGGCCCGCTCTTGCAGACTCTTGCCATAAAGGTTAATTGCGCCATACTCGGTAACAAACCAATGCATGTTGGCACGAGTAGTAACCACACCAGCACCTAGATTAAGCACCGGAGCAATTTTCGATAA
The DNA here is from genome assembly GCF_900096565.1 of Williamwhitmania taraxaci. Classification (NCBI taxonomy): domain Bacteria; kingdom Pseudomonadati; phylum Bacteroidota; class Bacteroidia; order Bacteroidales; family Williamwhitmaniaceae; genus Williamwhitmania; species Williamwhitmania taraxaci. The sequence continues at coordinate 35,787 of NZ_FMYP01000018.1, read as the reverse complement.
CCCCTTATTGGTTACCGAAGGCATAGCAATAATTGGCTTACCACCGCGTGAGCATGACGCACCGCGAAGGAAGTCAATCTGACCACCAACACCCGAATAGAATACCGTTCCAAGAGAATCGGCACAAACCTGACCGGTAAGGTCAACCTGAAGAGCCGAGTTAATGGAGGTAACCTTAGGATTCTTGCTGATCATTTCAACGCTATTGGTATAGTTCACATCCATCATTAGCACACCTGGATTATCGTCGATGAAGTCGTAAAGCTTCTTTGAACCCATAAGGAAAGTAGATACAATCTTACCGCGATCAATCATCTTCTCGGCACCATTCACTACGCCCTTTTCGACCAATGGTAATAGACCATCGGAAAACATTTCGGTGTGAATACCAAGGTTTTTATGGTTTCCCAGCATACCAAGCACCGCATTAGGAATTGCACCAATCCCCATTTGCAGGGTTGCGCCATCATCCACCAAGCCGGCAACGTAAGCTCCAATGGCCAATTCAATAGGATCGGGATCGGCAGGGGCAGCCTCAATAAGCGGAGAATTATCCTCACAGAAGATGTCGATCATGTCCATAGGGATCATGGCATCACCAAATGCGCGGGGCACATTGGGATTAATGACAGCAATAACCGTATCTGCACACTCTATGGCAGCGAGAGTGCAATCGACGGAGGTGCCAAGCGAAACATATCCGTGCTTATCGGGAGGAGAAACCTGCACCATAGCCACGTTTACGTGAAGCACGTTTTCGCGAATAAGACGTTGGGTTTCGTGTAGGAACACAGGAATATAATCGGCGTATCCTGCTTGGGTATCCTTGCGCACGTTATGACCAACAAAGAACGACTCAAGAAAGAAGATTCCTTCATACTCCTTGCTTGCGTAAGGTGCAGGACCTTCGGTGTGAAGGTGCTGAATTTTAACACCCCTAAACTCACCCGCTTTGCCCCTTTCGCACATAGCCTTGATAAGCTTTTGCGGTGCAAGTGCTACGCTATGAATATGAATCCGATCGCCGGACTTAATGACCTTAACAGCCTCCTCGGCCGAAACAAACTTTATTGGCTGACGCATATATAAATATTTTTAACTTTTAATCCCAAAGATTCAGGCCGCAAATATACCCCAAAAGCCATTTCAAAAAACATACAATGCTAAAGAACATAATGCTATTGGACAGGAATTCGCACCGCAATCGTATGTATTATTAGGCATAATTATTGTATGTTTGATTGCTGTTTGTAATACCCATTTTACCATGAGAAAAATATCGCTCCTTGCTGCATTGCTCGCCATAACCCTTTCGGGATTTGGTCAACTCATAAAGGACCTCCCATCGCTCTACATCGTAGATTCAACGCATCAAGGCATAGCCGAACCTGCCAAGCTTCCATCCTCCTATATTTCTTCATCCGAACGACCTGCCGGCAATCCACTAAAGCCATCATTGCTGAAAGATGCAAAGGTTAGCCTAGAGGTTGGATCCTCCTTTTCGACATTTGGGAGCGGACGTAATCTCTTCACTACCTACCTATCCCCTAGCGTATCCTTTCAGCCCTCTAATAAGGTAGAAGTATTTGTAGGGGCCTATGTTGCCCACAACAACGCCAATGGCTTTGGCGATTCGGAAGTGTTGCAGGTAGCAGAACCAGTGGCTGGATATACTGGTGCCACTTACTTCTTAAACGATCGCATGAACTTTTTTGGCAATGGAACCTATGGCAGAGGTGGCTCTCTAGTAGTGCCCTATGGAGTAAACAACGACTACAAAAGCCTATCGGTAGGTGTTAGCTATAAGATTAGCGAAAAGGCCAGCGTTTCGGCTCAGTTCCAATGGTCACAAGGATTGCCACCCTATGGAACAAACTTCTGGAATAATCCATTCTCCGGCTACCATAGCAACTTTGGAAGCACATCGCTGTTTGAGCCCAACAGGCCATAAAGTCTCACATTCTATCTTTGACATATTGCACACAACCCTCGGTGCTATCGGTGGCTACCTCAATGGGTCGTGAATTGCGTTGGCTGCACCGAACTCGCTTCGCTCGGTTCAGATTGTATCTTTGACATAATGCACACAACCTAGCATACCAGAGCACATTCTTACCAGTTGTTGTGAATTGCTTTCAGATTGTATCTTTGAC
>NZ_FMYP01000018.1:0-32174 GCF_900096565.1 Williamwhitmania taraxaci | reverse complement strand
CAAAGCTGAATGGTTGTTTGTTATCGTCAAAAACGAAAAGTAGAAAATGTCGAAGTAGAAGGAACTTACTGAAAAGCAGGTTCCTTTTTTTATTTCTATGTAAGGAATAGTAGTCCGGGGGCGACTATTACTCGGACGACTAGTAGTCGCACTCGGACTGTGAGCATATTCTAAAACAGCTCCAGCTGCTGAGGCCCAGGTTGCACCTCTATAGGCTTTGCCGAAAAGAAAACATCCATGCTACCAAACTGCTTGTCGGTAATACAGAGAATCCCAACGTAGCCATCGCTGGGCAACGAGAGCTTTACGCGCCGAATATGCACATCGGCATTCTCGCGGCTAGGACAGCAGCGGGTATATATCGAGAACTGAAACATGGAGAATCCATCCTGCAGCAAATCCTTCCGAAACAGTGCCGCATGACTGCGCTGCTTCTTTGTTTCGGTTGGCAAATCGAATAGCACCAATACCCACATAACCCTATACTCAGAAAATCGGTTACTACTACTCAAAGCTAGGGTAGAGAATACGGCGGCTTGTTCCCGCATAGCAGGCGGCCAGCGATGCAGTGGTGCGCTGCATGCCAACCATTAACGGGCTGCTCTTCTCCTCTATTATTACATCAATGGTAGGTATCACAAGCAATTGCGCCTTTAGCTCTTTGGTTAGCTCCGTATAATCGACTCCCGATTTTACTATGCCTAGCACTACCCTATCCACGAATGGACGGTAAGGCTCCATAATATCGTCGGCAAGGCAAAAAGCGTTGTAGCGGTTGGCGTGGTGTATACCCAGCGTGGGGAGTAAACCCGATGTAACAAGGCTGCGAGCTACTACAGCGCGAAGCACCGCATAACCGTAGTTTAGCAAATTATTGGGTTCATCATCATATCGCCCCCGAACAAACTGCTCCACATCGGTAACCGAAAAGAGCGTTTTCCAGTAAAAGGCAGCTGCCCTTCCTTCTAAATTATTGGGGTCGCCACTCTTTACGCTTCGTATCCAGTGATTCATAGGCTCAGTGTCGTAGCCTTGTTGGTCGAGCAACCACTTCTGGTTGGTGATTTTGGCAACTATGGTTTGCTGCCACAGCTGCTTTTTTAGCGGCTGCGAAGCCTCCAGCTGGGTATCGAACCTCTCTTGCTGCAAAATATTGCTCTCGAGCGGCATAAGCAATCCATGGGGCATATGCTTGGCGTTGCAGGTTATTACTGCCACATTGTTCTCAAGAAGTGCCTCCAGTAATGGTTGAGTAATGGTAATTTGAGGAGAATCAAGTATAACAACTCCGGCATCTTCAACCGATGCATTAGCAGTTCTTCGGCCCTGATCGGGATCGGTAATCTCGGCAACCAGCTGCTTGTTGTGCAAGCTTAGCTTGGTTGGGTTTCCAAAGTAAAGGGTTCGCTTAATCATATGGCATTATGGTTAGTAGTAGATCAATGCACAGTCCGAGCGCGACTAATACTCATCCGCATACTAGTCGCACCCGGACTTTAAATTGTTAAACCAAACTCTGCTATTCGTTCCCTGCTTATTAACCTCCCGTGCCTTTCTCCTACTACATCTAAATACGAAGAGAACTCCCATTCATCAATACTTTTAACCAAACCATCCTTTACCGGATTACGCAGAATATAGTTGTAGCACAGGTTTGGGTATTGCAATTCCGGAGGTGTATTATTAATGCTGGTAACTCCATCAAAAAAAAACCATGCTCGCGTTAATTCATCATTTCGCGTAAGGCAAATGGCTTTGGTTTCCTGTCGAAAAAGAGAACCACTCCAACCATTTTGCTTGTTAATAGCACGCGTATAGGAGGCCAGCATAATGCCTATAGATTGCTGTAAGGTTACATTAGCAGTCCGGGCGCGACTAATACTCGTCCGCATACTAGTCGCACTCGGACTAGCATTTTCCGGAAGGCTAATATGGTTTACATGCACCATAAGGTGGAAGTGGTTGGGCATAAGGCACCATGCCAGCACATCGGCATAGGGTGTAATGTGCTTACTTATCTTTTCGAGGAAGAAAAGGTAGTTCTCCCGCGTAAAGAATACCCGCTGGCGATTGTTGCCTTGATTGTAGATATGGTATAGGTGCCCTACTTCAAATTCCATAGCTTTACTTAATTTTAGTGACGGGGTGACTTAAAGCCAATATACAGTCCGAGCGCGACTAATACTCATCCGCATACTAGTCGCACCCGGACTTTAGGCCTAATGCTTTATAGCATCTACAATGCGGCCAAGCCTATCAACCTTTAATTTGCAACAAATCTCTTTAATCGATTTCTTGTAGATAAGCTCCGATTCGACTTTATTAAGTTGAGTAAACTCAACTTTATCAACAATTGATTGTGCTACATTTAAAGGTATCGCATAAAGTCGATTCCCCGTAAAACTAACCACCTTATAAACTCTAGTTACCTGCTCTTTAGTTAGATTATTAAAGTTTACAGCATTTGCATTCTCCTGCTCTTCCGTAGTTGGCACGTAAACCAAATCGTTGGGTGAAAGATAGAACAGCAATGAATTGCCAAGGGCATTTGTTTCGGGGACCGGATAGAGACCCTGCTTTTGTCGCTCTACAACAACATTTAAAGGAATGGATTGGTAGCTGCGCTTACCCTCGCTGTTAACATAAATGGCAAAGTAGAGGTTAGTTCCTTTAGCCGCCTCCACAAATTTCGCACCCTTATTCCCAGAATGGCCCACAACAAACTTATTTCCAATAGGCTCAAAGGTTCGCACCTTGTATATTGGTTGATGGTTTACTCCATTGTTTAGTGCTTTAATATTCCTATTCATGGCTTCGAGTCCATCCGATGAAAACGCAAGATCGGGCTGTTCCACAATTTTTCCATTTACCTCTTGGCTGTATTTCTGTAAATGGCTTAGCATTATGCGTTGAATGCCTGTATCTGTTATACACCTAATCATTGATGAATTAAACTTCTCATCAACAGCAACGCGCGATGCAGCATTTTCGCGCTCGAAGTAGTAAACCTCCACCCTCGATATGTTCCGTCCGCACCATTGGTTATCGTTATCCTTAAAGAACTTGACAATATGCTTCTTGTCATAAGGAATAGAAAGCAGTTCCTTAACCTTAGCCTTGAGCGATTTATCTACAATCATTTCGGGTGTATCGAGTGCCGACGAAAGCTGCATCTCCTTTTTAAATCGTAGAGCAACCAGCCCCGATACAGTTTCCTTGTGCATAGGTTTGCGAATAGCCCAGCTATCGCCTTTAGTTTGCCTTACCGTTACCTTTTGCTTATGGCCATGCTCATCTACTTCCCACTTTTGGTAGTGGTTTACCGTTTTATTTATAACCCTAAGGTTTTGCTTAAAGCTTACAACGGTGCAAAGAAGAGCCTCTCTGGCATCCTGTGTAAAAGTATCCCACGGCTTTTTAAATACCCATTGATAGCCAGTGCCACCATCACTGTTGCTCTTTTTAAAGCAAAGAGCCCCCCTTAGTTCATGCCGCACCGCCTCCTTGCTTTTTGCCGCATTGGAGTTGTTCATGTAGTTTATATGGTTGCGTGTAGCGCAGGCTATAACCAAGGCATCGAGCGCATGATGCCTATGGTCGATACGTTTTTTGTTAAATCCTTTTTGCAACTCCAACGGAACCTGTGGCAGGAAGTGGTTATTGCGCATGGCTCCAAAGCTGGAACTGTTAGTTATCTGGTTCATTCGCTCAAAGCGAGGTGCAATAATTTCGTTCCAGATATCACCCAAGCCCCAATCCTGCTTTAGCGTGCTGGTAATCGACCCGTTGTTTGAAATCACCTGCTTTGAGGTAGCCTCTTGCTCGCCCTCTTCCCTCACAATGTTCGATAGAAGTCCCTTAACCATCTTGCTTATGTAGCGGCTATCGTTAAGCTGGCGTGCAATAAAATCGTCAGGAATATCCTCCATTAGGAGTTTTTTTAGTTTACCCCTATTTTTCGCAAAGTTGCGCTTTACGTTATCCTCATAGGCCGAAAGAGTAAAAAGAGTTACCTCTTTGCCAAAGCTCAACTCGACTTTCTTGCCCGAATTATTTTTAATATACTCGTAAGCAGTGGCCCTATCCTTATCTTTATTCACCTCGGCCTCGCAAATTACCTTGTTAGATAGGGAATCGTCGAAGTAGCGCGATTGTGGTATTACGTGCTCAATTTCGTAGGCCGAAGTAAATAGTTTTGCCAGCGGAATCATCTGCCCTGTATATGGCGAACAATATTTCTGGTCGAGCCATAGCTTATAGCGAATAAGTTCAGAGGTTGATGGTAAGCTCAATTTTGAAATCTTAAGAATATCATCCGGGATGTCAGTTTCAGCACTCATCACACCCTCTTCATATATCTTCAGAATCTCTTGTTGGCTTGGTGAGTATGGTCGAACTTCGGCAATACTACCATCGTTGAGCATCTCGGCTAGCAGAGACTTTATGCGAAGGTTAGTGTTTTCATTTTCACTGATCTTCTCGGTCATACTCTTGCGCTTATCGGCAGGATTCTTCATTTCGCGCCCCAGCTCAATGTGAATTTCGCTGAAGTAGTTCTCGATACCCTTACCGTAATGCGCCCAAATATCTTTTACCACCCTTAAGGTTTCAGTAATTACCTGCTCCACTATGGGGTTGCGAAGCGAATGCTGCTTAAACTCCTCTCGTAGAAAATATTCAATATCGGCAGGTGTTTTCCAGTAGCGAATATCGCCCGATTCAGAATGGCGGTTGTACACAACATAGCACGCAAGCCATAGTGGAAGATTTTGAAAATCGTCAACCCTCACTAAGTTAATGGCTTTCTCCCGCACCCTGTCTTTTATTTTTGCATCATACTCTCCTGTTTGAAGCTTATCTATCCGTGCTAGCACATCGCTAGAAATTGCACTACTATCCCAATATTTACCTCTGCGCATGAGTGCCAGCAGCTTCTTAATTGCTTTAGCCGAATAGGCTCCATACTCCTTTTTGAATGGTGGCAACTTTTTAAAACAATCGACAAAATCGTTTCCTAAGCCATTTTTAGTGGCAAATGTGCCGAGCGCTTTCACGATATCATGCTTATCGTCTACCGAGTATAAGATGTGCCACAACGCCTCCTCTCTCTCTTTTGAAAGAAAATCATCCGGGACATTTAATACTTTAGCCAAACGAGATGCAATAAGCGTTCGCGTTTCGTTGCACGGATATTGCTTATCCTCCACGTAATTCCAGCGATACTTATCGGCATCCTTTTTGAACCCAAATGCAGGATATTTTAAAAAGGTCTTTTGTTCAATCTCCTTATGTTCGTTTAACCACTCAAACAAGGCTATCCAATCCGCCTCTGTTTTAAGCAGCTCGTGGGTAATATTAACATCTGTTTCAATCTTACCGTTTACGGCACGTTCACGAGCATATATCTTTAAATTTTGAAGAAATTGCCAAAGTCTGAACTCCTGAAATAGCGGATGCGACTTGGCAATACACTTAATAGGTTCGTTAATAATCTCTCCAGTTTTCTGATCGGCATAGGTTCTAAACTCATAGGGACAGTTGCTTATCAGCGATTTCTTGCTTTTCAACGGTCGTTGGTAAAAGATAATATCATTTAGGAAAAGATGGACAAATTCTTTTGCACCAATGCTGTTACGGTGGGCATCGTTATTTTCGTATAACTCTTCGAGGCAGGCTGAATATAAATCACGGCTTTGCAGCTCAGAATGAAACTCCAGTTGCTTTCGAAGAATAGCCTCTAACTCTTGTTTATAAAACTTGCGCTCTATGGTTCGCACCAGCTTGCCCTTAATTTTCTGCTGAGGATTAAGCAGCAAGGTGTCGTAAATATAGGCTCCCACCGTTTTGTGGCTATGCTCCACATCGGCTTCAGTTTTCTTCTTTACCAGCGTCCAATCTCCTTCAAGAGGTGCACGGAATGAACGTTTCTCATTACCATCCCTATCTTTTTTAATCGCTCCATTTTCATCAAGGTCAGTAGAAACAATAAAATCCTTAGTTTTTCCAACCCAATCGAGCTGTGCTTTGCTTGTTCGGCGATACACCCATCCATTTTCGAGCACAACACTATACCATTTTTCCCCCTTAGTTTTTGAAACCTCGCCTTCAGCAACATCCACAACATTAAGCGAGTAATATTCAACCATCTTCTGCTTATCGTCCTCCTGCTCTTCGCCTCGAAGCTGGTAGTATCCACGCTTTTGATTAAAGTTCAATAGGATCCAAGCCAACTCCTCCTTGGTTATTTCTGAGGTCAGCGCCTTTTTGCGCAAGTAGTATATGGTCCAATCCTGGGGTATTAAACGTCCATCGGTAAGTAGCTGTGGCTGATGCTCCTTAAAATCGGCAACCATTTCGGCAAACGAATCTGGAAACACAAATTCCATTTTAGCAGTTTCAACATTACGTCGGTAAGCAATCATTGGCTCCTGCTCCTCCACAAATTGTCCAAATCGCTTCTCAAAATCAATGCACTTAGCGTAGTGATCCGGTAAAAAACCCAGCACATTTAACACCCGATGCAGCCTTTCGCGTCGCAACAAATGCCTTTCACGTAAGCGACGTACACCTCTAAAAAAAGTTCTTTCAGCAGTTTGAGACACAGAATTCCCCTTGTCAAAATCACCGAGTATATCTTGGCTCATGGGAATAATACGGCTTCCTAATCCTAATATTTCACTTTTACATTCATCTTGACTAACTAAGGCCCAACCAATAGAGTTGGTTCCCAAATCCAATCCTAAAATTCTTTTCATAATATTTTGTATTTTGATATATATCGTTTAATATTGCATTACAATCTGAAGCAATTCACAATAAGGATTATTCCGTTGTGAAAACATTTAAGGCGGCGCAAGTCGCCTTTGTTGTTTTTATGCACTATCTATCCCCATTTCACACGCAATTTCTAAATCGCTTATTTAAACTTCAGCCAACTTCCCTATTCCATCATTTATTGCAATTGGCTATCTCAAAGTTTAATATATTTATTTAAAAAGCCAAAACAATCTTGACATTTCTATTACACAAATGAGAATTTGTAGCAAATCATGCTGCATTCAACATCATTCTTTCATAGCATTTACTCCTCAAAAAGCCACAAACACAAACATCTCACTACCAAGCAATATCGCACCACTTCAAATATTTGAAAAAACCACGTGTGGTTTTAAGGCAAACCACATGTGTCTCGAAGCAAAACCACCTGTGGTTTTGAGGCAAACCACGTGTGCCTCGGGGTAAAACGACGCGTGGTTTTGGCGCACTATGAATCAGTTACATACAAAAGCCCCTTGCTTGGCGGCAAGGGGCTGGAATTTGCTACTGAAAGCGTAGCGGGGTTAAACCTTCTTAAAACCGGCATCGTTCATTGCAGAAAGAATGCGCGCACCAGGACGGTAGTTTACGCTCACACTCTTTATTGAATTTGCATCAACATCCTCGGCCTTCTCTTCGCCTTGGCTGCTTATGGCAGGATACAATGAACCTAACTTCTCTAGGCGAACAATACGGCCTTCGGAGAGCTTAGTCTGGATTACGTTTTCCAGTGCGAGAATTACTGCCCGAACGTCGGGCTCGCTTAGGGAACAAAACTTTTCAATTTCCTTGGAGAGATCGTCTACGGTAACCTCGTCGCCGAAAACAACTTGGGCATAACACTTCTTTACTCCACCGCCGATAACACCGGGCTGCCCTTTTTCTGTAACTTTATACTTTATTCCACTCACCTAAATAGTAGTTTAAATAGTTAATAAAGCAAATATCGTCACTAATAATAGCCTAAATATACAACAGAAAAGAACGGTTGTCAAGAGGCAAAGCAGGAAATCTTAGCAGCTAAATAGTATTCGTTGACGATACATCTTCACTACAAACAGAGCATCAACCTGCGAAATATCGACAAATAGGAAGAAAGAGCAATTTGTATTAACAACCTAGCAGTCAAGACACCAGCTTCTACCATTTAGAATTCGTTTCGGATATATGGCTTATAAATATTGGGCAACTGCATACCAGAGTTTTATTGCCTATTCGTTGCCAAACAACTAAAACGATCCCAACGTGGTGTAGCCATTGTTTCTTGCTTCTACACATACGGTTATTCGTTCTTCTGTTCGATTTATGCTACATTTGTTGAAAGATTCATTCTACAGGGATTATTGAAGGCATGGGTCGAAAAAACCGATTATATAGAACCGGAAACGTTCATTCTACTTATTTACTATCTTCATCCTTACACTATGCCCTACTGTAAACATTGCAACGAATATATTATCTCCAGCATCGACTACCACGAGTGTCCGAATGAAGAGCGCGTGACGAAGAATAGCCCCGATTCCATTATAGTTTCAACGATCATTGGAGCCGCTACCGATTCGGCCCTATTAGGCGGATTACTCGGGGGAAGCATGGTTGGGGGAATACTGGGCGATGCGCTGGATGGAGATCTCTTCGATTAGCCCGGAAATAATCGCACCTAATAAAAGGCTCATGCATTACCAATGTTATGTGCTATATTTGGTTAATAGTTCTTCATAAAACCTAAAACAAAACCACTCCCTATGCGACACACAATTGCAATTCTTGCTTGCGCTTTGCTGTGCATCTCCTTTAATGCTTGCGATAATGGTATATCCAAGCAAACGCTACCCGATGGGAGTTTAGAGATTATCGAGGGGTCACTAGTAAAAGGGGTAAAAAAGATTTACTCGCGCGATGGAGCGCTATTGTCCAATATCGAGATTAAGGATAGCATGCCAAACGGAATGTGCGTATACTACTACTCCAACGGAAAAGCAAAATCGAGCGTAGTTGCTCGTATGGGTAAAAAGGATGGCGTGGAGACTGAATACTACATCACGGGCGAGAAATCGAAAGAGGTATCCTTTCATATGGGCAAACGTAATGGAAAATACCGCCAGTACTACCGCAGTGGAAAGCTTAAATCGGATCAAACCTATGCCATGAGCAAGGGGCTTGGAGATTTAAAAGAGTATGCCGAGGATGGTTCCATTATCCCATTGGCACAAATGGAAGTAGCCGTAGCAAATGGGATAAAGAGTGTAGGGAAATACGACATTACCGTTAATATGAACCCCGTAATAAACACCTATCGGCTATATGCGAAGTATCCAATTGTTTCCGACACCCAGCCCTACAAGAAAATAAGGGTGATCAACGGCAAAGGATCCATCGAGATATACAGAAGCCAGCTAACCTCCAAGCGCGAAGTGGAGATCGTGGTATTTTATAAAACCAAGTTCGATAACGAATATAAGGTGTCACGCATAGTTACGTTGTAGTAGGCAAAACCAGTGGTATGTTGTGCTCATCAGTATGAATTCACAACAAAAAAGCTCGGATTGCTCCGAGCTTTTGGTATTCTATGGAATGGTTCCTATCCGTAAATTTCGCGTTTAGCAGCCATGAGGGTATTCTTCATGAGCGATACAATGGTCATGGGGCCAACACCACCGGGAACGGGCGTAATAAAGCTGCATTTGGGGGCCACCTCATCGAACTTTACATCGCCTACCAGCTTCCAACCATTCTTAGTCTTATTGGAGGCCACACGGGTTATACCCACATCGATAACGGTTGCACCCTCCTTAACCATATCGGCAGTAAGAAACTCAGGTTTACCTAAGGCAGCAACAATAATATCGGCCTCGAGGCATACCTCTTTCATGTTTTGTGTGCGGCTATGGCAAATTGTAACGGTGCAATCGCCGGGAGTTCCCTTATGCGAAAGCAGGTTAGCCATAGGGCGTCCCACAATGTTGCTGCGGCCAATCACCACGCAGCGTTTGCCCGCGGTGGGTATACTATAGCGGCGTAGCAGCTCCATTATGCCATCGGGTGTAGCCGAGATGTAGGCAGGAAGCCCAATCACCATTCGACCCACGTTGATGGGATGAAATCCATCCACATCCTTCTTCGGATTGATGGCTTCTATTATCTTTTGCTCGTTGATATGCTTTGGAAGCGGCATTTGAACGATGAGGCCATCGATATCATCATCATCGTTTACCTTTATGATCTCGGCAAGCAGGTCGGCCTCCGAAATGGTATCCTCAAATCGAAGCAAGGTAGACTTAAACCCAACTTGTGCACAGGATTTCTCCTTGTGCCCCACATAGGTCTCGCTTGCGCCATCGTGGCCCACCAAAATAGCGCATAGGTGAGGAATTTTCCCTCCGGCAACCCGAATGGATTCCACCTCAAGCGCAATCTCTTGCTTCACCGCATCGGCAATCTTCTTTCCGTCGATAAGTTCCATGTATCGTTATTTAAAGGATTACTGACGTGGCATATTCCCCATCATACGGGCAATATTCTTTCCGCCACCGGTCATCATCTTCATCATCTTACGTGTTTCTTCAAACTGCTTAAGCAGCTTATTCACTTCAGGTATAGTTGTTCCACTCCCTGAAGCAATGCGCTTGCGACGGCTACCATTCAGCAACTCCGGATTTTCGCGCTCGGCTGGGGTCATGGAGTAAATGATGGCCTCAATGCTCTTGAAGGCATCATCATCAATATCGACATTCTTGAGCATCTTGTTCATGCCCGGAATCATCCCGGCCAAGTCCTTCAGGTTACCCATCTTCTTAATTTGGGAGATCTGGGAAAGGAAGTCGTTGAAGTTGAACTGATTCTTGGCAATCTTCTTGTGCAGCTTACGAGCCTCTTCTGTATCGAACTGCTCCTGTGCGCGCTCAACCAGCGAAACAATATCGCCCATTCCGAGGATACGATCGGCCATACGCTCGGGGTGGAACACATCAAGTGACTCCATCTTCTCCCCGGCACTAACAAACTTTATAGGCTTGTCGACAATGGAACGGATGGAAAGTGCAGCACCACCGCGGGTATCACCATCGAGTTTGGTGAGTACCACCCCGCTAAAGTCGAGCCTGTCGTTGAACTCCTTGGCGGTATTCACGGCATCCTGACCCGTCATAGAGTCCACCACAAAGAGAATTTCCTGTGGTTTAATGGCATCCTTAATCTTGGTAACCTCTTTCATCATGGCCTCATCCACGGCCAAACGACCAGCGGTATCCACAATAACTACGTTGTAGCCCTTGCTCTTGGCATGGGCCACAGCTGCTTTGGCAATGGCAATAGGGTCGGTACTTCCCTCTTCGAAGAATACAGGAACACCAATACTGGCACCAAGCACCTTAAGCTGCTCAACAGCCGCAGGACGGTAAACGTCGCAGGCAACGAGCAGGGGCTGACGACCCTTTTTTGATTTTAAATGGTTGGCTAACTTACCCGAGAAGGTAGTCTTACCGGAACCTTGCAAACCAGCCACTAAGATAACCGAAGGAGTTCCCTTTAGATCGATATCGGTCATTGTGCCGCCCATGAGCTTGGCCAGCTCATCGTGCACAATTTTAATCATCATTTGTCCCGGCTTAACAGCATTAAGCACGTTTGCCCCGAGGGCCAACTTCTTCACCTCATCGGTAAAATTTTTGGCTATCTTGTAGTTAACGTCGGCGTCGAGAAGTGCCTTGCGGACCTCTTTTAGCGTTTCGGCAACGTTAATCTCAGTAATTTTACCTTCACCTTTTAATAGCTTAAACGACCGTTCCAGCTTTTCGGATAAGTTCTCAAACATATGCTATCGTCTCTTAAGATTGGGATACAAATTTAACAAAAAACCATTCTAGTCCATACTGTTTGCTACATACGTTCCGGAACATCAATGCCCAACAGAGCCATTGCCGAAGCAATAACCGTGGATACTTGCGTAGAGAGTACGAGCCTAAAGCTGCGAACCTCCTGATTTTCCTCTTTAAGTATGGTCAAGTCGTGGTAGAATTGGTTGAACTCCTTGGCCAGCTCGAAGCAATAGTTAGCAATGAGGGCAGGACTAAGATCGGCTGCGGCAGCCTGAATGGTGGCAGGAAACTCATCAACCAACTTTACTAGGGAAATCTCTTTATCGGCGAGTTGATACTGTGGCTTTTCAGCAAGCGTCGCGCTAAAGCCAAGATCTTGTGCCTTCCGAAGCACCGATTTGATACGGGCGTAAGTATATTGAATAAATGGGCCAGTATTCCCATTAAAATCGATGGATTCCTTAGGATCGAAGGTCATCGTTTTTCGAGGATCTACCTTCAGGATAAAGTATTTAAGGGCACCCAAGCCAACTAAGCGAGACACCTGAACGGCTTCCTCTTCGCTGCGCCCTTCGAGCTTGCCCAGCTCCTGCGACATGGCCCGAGCGGTTGCAATCATCTCCTCCACCAGCTCGTCGGCATCGACTACTGTTCCCTCGCGCGATTTCATCTTACCCTCAGGCAGCTCAACCATCCCATAGGAGAGGTGAAACAGGTGCTTAGCCCACTGATGACCTAACTTCTCGAGCACCAGTTTAAGCACTTGAAAGTGATAGTTTTGCTCATTACCAACCACATAAATATGATCATCGAGCTTCTCGTCGGAGAACCGCTGAACGGCAGTTCCAATATCCTGAGTCATATAAACGGAGGTTCCATCGGCCCTAAGAAGCAACTTCTCGTCTAGCCCATCGGCAGTGAGATCAATCCAGATGGAACCATCCTCGCGCTTGTAGAAGACACCCTTTTCGAGCCCCTCCATAACAATTGCTTTACCCAGCAGGTAGGTTTGTGATTCGTAGTAGGTTTTATCGAAGCTGATGCCAAGATCGGTATATGTTTTTGCAAATCCTTCATACACCCAACCATTCATGGTTGTCCAAAGATCAATGGTTGCCTTATCGCCCTTCTCCCAATTGCGGAGCATTGCTTGCGCTTCCACCATAATGGGTGCGTTTTTCTCGGCATCCTCTTTACTGATCTCATGAGCGATGAGCCCTTGGATTTCGGCTTTATATGCTTTATCGAAGGCCACATAGTAATCGCCCACCAAGTGGTCGCCTTTTTTTCCGCTGCTGATGGGGGTCTCTCCGTTGCCGAATCGCTTCCATGCAACCATCGACTTACAGATGTGAATACCCCTATCGTTTACCAAATTTACTTGCACAACCTTGTGTCCTGCCATTTTAAGCAAGCGAGAAACGGAGGCTCCCAGCAAGTTATTTCGCACGTGGCCCAAGTGAAGAGGTTTGTTGGTATTGGGGGAAGAATACTCTACCATTTCCGTTTTACCGGAATCGGGTCCCTGACCAAAATTCGGCTGCAATGCAATTTCGCGCATACGCTCCAGCCAAAAGGAACTCGACATGGAGATATTTAAAAAACCTTTAACAACATTATAGCTGCTAACTTCAGGGTTAGTCGCACTTAAGTATTCGCCAAGGGCTTCGGCAGTTTGCTCCGGTCCTTTCTTCGATATTTTAAGCAATGGAAAGGCCACAAGTGTAATATCTCCACTAAACTCCTTTCTAGTTTTCTGCAGCTGCACCAAGCCCTCATTTACATCAACACCATATAGAGCCTTAATCGCCTCAGTAACCTTTTCGAAGAAGTATGTTTCCAAATTCATTGTAATAATCCTATTTCAGTAAAAACTATACAAACGCCTCGCATGCTGTGCTCCACAACATTATCGCAGGGGAGTTTAAATCCAAAGGCGCAAAGTTAACCCATTCGTTTATAAATCCGGAAGTATATCAAAAAAAAGCGCCCGTTAGGGGCGCTCTTTTTTTAGTTCTCATTAACTCCGTGACAACTTTTATACTTCTTTCCGCTACCACAAGGGCAGGGATCATTTCGTCCCACCTTCTTTTCAACGTGCACAGGGTTTGGTCGTGATGGGCCCTCACCAGAGGTGCTTACATCGTCGGTACGTGACGCTTGGTAGCGACTCATATCCAGCTTACGACGCTGCTCAGCCTCCTTTACCGGAGCTGGATCACGAAGTGGAATGTGGGCCTTAAGCAGCATCGAGGTAACTTCTCGGTTGATACGCTCAATCATATCACGGAAGAGTTTGTATGATTCAAACTTATAGATCAACAAAGGATCCTTCTGCTCGTAGGTAGCATTCTGAACACTCTGTTTTAATTCGTCCATCTCGCGGAGGTGCTCTTTCCAGTTATCATCAATCATAACTAGAATGGCCGACTTGTTGAACGAACGTACTAATTCGCGTCCTTGGGTCTCGTATGTTTTCTTCAGGTTAGTCACACACTGGAATACCTTATTCCCATCGGAAATAGGCACCACAATATTTTCGTATGAAGCACCTTGCTTTTCGTAAACATCCTTTATTACAGGGTATGCCTGTTGTGCAATGGTTCCCATTTTTCTAAGGTAGGACTCCTGCATTGCATCAAACAACTTATCGGCTAGATCATCTGGTTTTTTCTCAAGATACTCCTTCTCCGTAAACGGAGCCTCTAGCGAAGCAGTCCTGATCAACTCTAGGTTGAATTCCTCATAATCCATATTGCCATGGCAACTACTAATAATAGTATCCGAAAGGTCGGCAAACATATTGGCAATATCAACCTGAATACGCTCGCCATACAAGGCATGACGTCGGCGAGTATAGATAACCTCGCGCTGCGAGTTCATTACATCATCGAACTCCAGAAGTCGTTTACGAATACCAAAGTTATTCTCTTCCACCTTCTTTTGAGCGCGCTCAATGGAACGGGAAATAAGGGAGTGTTCAATTGCATCGCCCTCCTTATGGCCCATCTTGTCCATCATTCGAGCAATACGATCGGATCCAAACAACCTCATCAAATCGTCCTCTAGGGAGACAAAGAACTGGGAAGAACCTGGATCACCTTGACGACCGGCACGACCACGCAGCTGCCTATCGACACGGCGCGACTCATGACGCTCGGTACCAATAATGGCCAAACCACCCGCGGACTTAACCTCTGGCGTTAGCTTGATGTCCGTTCCACGACCAGCCATATTGGTAGCAATGGTAACCGTGCGCTGACGACCAGCTTCGGCCACAATATCGGCCTCCCGTTGGTGAAGTTTCGCATTCAACACATTGTGCTTAACCCCACGCAGTTTTAGCATTCGGCTAAGCAGTTCGCTCACTTCCACAGAGGTGGTACCCACAAGGATAGGACGCTCCATATCGGTTAATCGAACTATTTCGTCGATAACGGCATTATATTTTTCACGTTTGGTTTTGAATACCAAGTCGTTCTTATCTTTTCTAGTAGCTGGCATGTTGGTAGGAATTACCACCACATCCAACTTGTAAATCTCCCAGAACTCACCCGCTTCCGTTTCGGCAGTACCAGTCATACCCGCCAACTTGTGATACATACGGAAGTAGTTCTGAAGTGTAACGGTTGCAAATGTTTGGGTTGCAGCTTCGACCTTTACCTTTTCTTTAGCCTCAATTGCTTGGTGTAACCCATCGGAATAGCGACGTCCATCTAGAATACGGCCAGTTTGCTCATCAACAATTTTAACTTTATTATCCATTACAACATACTCAACGTCGCGCTCGAATAACGAGTAGGCCTTAAGCAGCTGATTCACGGTGTGCACACGTTCCGACTTAATGGCATAATCGGCCAAAAGGGCATCTTTCTCCTGCAACTTTTGCTGTGGATCAAGGATGTTCTTCTCAATTTCGGATATCTCAGTTCCAATATCGGGTAGGATAAAGAACTTCGAATCGGTAACAAAAGAAGTAATGAGGTCAATACCATTATCGGTTAACTCGATGGAGTTTTGTTTCTCATCAATAATAAAATAGAGCGGATCGGTTGCCACATGCATGTTTTTGTTGTTATCCTGCATGTAGAAGTTCTCCGTTTTCAGCAATAAAGCCTTATTACCTTGCTCCGATAAGAACTTAATCAAAGGCTTATACTTGGGTAATCCCTTATGAGCACGAAGAAGCACGAGCCCACCCTCCTCTGTTTTACCTTCGGTTATGAGCCTACGGGCATCAGCAAGAAGCTGAGTAACCAAGTTTTTTTGGGTATTGTATATGCGTTCTACCGGTGGCTTAAACTCTTCGAAGAGTTGATCTTCACCCTTTGGAATAGGACCCGATATAATAAGAGGTGTACGAGCATCATCAATAAGAACTGAATCGACCTCATCGACAATGGCATAGTGGTGCTTGCGCTGCACTAGGTCTTCGGGACTGAGAGACATGTTATCGCGAAGATAATCGAAACCAAACTCATTGTTGGTTCCAAATGCGATATCACAGTTGTATGCTTTGCGTCTTGCTTCGGAGTTTGGCTGATGCTTATCGATACAATCAACGGATAATCCATGGAACATATAAAGAGGTCCCATCCACTCGGAGTCGCGTCGAGCAAGGTAATCGTTCACGGTAACAATATGAACCCCTTTTCCAACAAGGGCATTCAAGAATACAGGTAAGGTAGCCACAAGAGTTTTTCCTTCACCAGTAGCCATCTCGGCAATTTTCCCTTGATGAAGAACGGCACCCCCGATGAGCTGAACGTCGTAGTGCACCATATCCCAAGTAACCGAGTTTCCTCCGGCCATCCAGGTGTTGCTATAAACTGCATTGCCATCGCTAATCGTCACAAAATCTTTAGTGGCAGCAAGATCTCGGTCGAAATCATTGGCGGTAACCACAATCTCGGAGTTCTCCTTAAATCTGCGAGCAGTCTCCTTCATCACGGCAAATGCCTCAGGAAGAATTTCTAGGAGTACCACTTCAATGGAGGCATCTAAATCTTTCGTCAGTTTTTCAACCTGATTGTATATAGTTTCCTTTTCATGGTAAGCAATGGTGTCGTCCTCCATTTTAAGCTTTAGCTCCGAAATTTCAGACTCAATTGGGCTGACACGTTCCTGGATAGTTTGCTTTAAGGCAACACTACGTGCTCGAAGTTCATCGTTGCTTAGCCCCTGTAAGGTGCTATAAACTTCCTTGATCTTCTCCAAGGTGGGAGTAACTTCTTTAATATCTCTATCGGATTTACTGCCGAAAAAGCTCTTTAATAATGTGTCCAGAACGCTCATTTCATACTTTTTAAAACCAACAACAAAAATAGCTGAATATTCCTATCAAAAAAACTTTGCTGCTCCTTACCATGGATAAAAAAACCGGCAGGTGAGCAATTCGAATGAAAAGCTCAACCTTGCCGGCATTATCTTTACAAATACCGTTCCTTTTTATTTAGCAGCTACAGTCGAATCGACAAATACACGG
Source organism: Williamwhitmania taraxaci (assembly GCF_900096565.1). Taxonomy (NCBI): domain Bacteria; kingdom Pseudomonadati; phylum Bacteroidota; class Bacteroidia; order Bacteroidales; family Williamwhitmaniaceae; genus Williamwhitmania; species Williamwhitmania taraxaci. The sequence continues at coordinate 15,056 of NZ_FMYP01000018.1, read as the reverse complement.
GTTGCTAGTTCGCGATCGATCATATACATTCCGTTACCGTTGCCCTGAACCATTCGTAGTGAATCAAGAATTGCTTTCACGTTGGCTTCTTCTTCTACTTGTTCGTCAATAAACCACTTAAGCAAACTTTGAGATGCAAAATCCTTCTCTTCAACCGCCACGTGCATAAGATTGTTTATTAGCGACGTAACCTTTTGCTCATGTTTTAGCACTTCTTCAAATGCACTCATTGGGCTCTCCCATTTGTTTTCAACTGCAGCAATAGGTTTTAGTATTGCAGCACCATCTCTCTCCAGAATATAGTCGAAGAACTTGGCAGCATGGGTAGATTCCTCCTTAGCCTGAATACGCATCCAGTTTGCAACACCAGGAAATCCTGCACTTGAAAAGTGTGCAGACATTGATAGGTAAAGATATGCAGACCAAAACTCAGCATTTACTTGCTCGTTAAAAGCACTTTCCATTTTTTTCGTTAGCATAAAATATGTTTTAAGTTAAACCTAATTCATTAACAATTTATTCGAAATCAAGGTTCATTTGTTGCCGAAGCATTACTAAGACTTGATTTTTCTGACTTAAAAACTTGTATTTATCTTCGGCAGTATAAATGAGCGTTTTTTGATCGGACGTAGCCAATTCGACCACCAACTCAAGTGTACTATTGCTTAAGTGCTTCCGAAGATAGTATTGTAACTCGTGAAAAACACTATCAACTTCCTCTTTTTGAAGATTGTTCGAAACAAAAAACTCCACCTTATAGCCGTCGACTAAGGTAGGTTCAAAAGTTAACATAGCATTGTAGAGTCGAAACTTATTTTGCTTGATGCGCTCTGCATAACTTTTCCAGACCCGTTGAAAATCCTCATTCTTAACAGGCTTCTCAACATAATCCACTAATTCAGTATCTTGTTCATCATCATTATCTATAACATCCTCACCCTTTTCGTCCGGCACACTGGCTACTTCATCGGGCTTAGAAGTTAATGCACCCTTAATCGAAAAACTTGAAGTGTTGGGAACTCCACCTCCAATCAAACCGCTTAGAGGCGCCCTTTTGGCAGGAGTCGGTGTAGGAATTTCAGCCAACGGCACGTCGGGTGTCAAGTCGGCAGGCTTTGTTTGATCTAAAGAGGCGGCTGGTAATGGATTATCACCGTAACTAGTTTTTTTTTCCTCAGCAGTTGTAACTGAAACGGCTAAACTAGATTTTTTTTTTTCAGCCAGTATATTACACAGCTCAATTAATGCAAGTTCAACATGTAATCGAGGGCTACTACTGGATTTATACCCCGCATCGCATTTGCTCGAAATGGAGAGTGCTTCGAACAAAAATTCTGGAGCACAGTTTGCCGATTGAGTCTGATACCGTGTAGCTATAGAAGCACCTACCTCCAGCAAAGTTATAGTTCGAACATCGCGGCACATAAGCAAGTCGCGAAAATGTCCACTCAACCCTTTAATAAAGTTATGGGCATCGAAACCCTTCGATAAGATCTCATCGTAGAGGAGCATGGCATCGGCATACTTCCCTTGCAAAAAGAAGTCGGTAAGCCGAAAGAAATATTCGTAATCGAGGACATTTAAGTTCTCTATGACTTTTTGATAGGTAATGGCATCCCCCGAAAAGGAAACCACCTGATCGAAAATCGAAAGAGCATCGCGCATGGCACCATCGGCCTTTTGCGCAATAACATTGAGAGCATCGGCCTCAGTTGAAACATTCTCCTCCTTGGCAATATAGGTTAAGAACTGAACCATATCCTCTACCCGTATTCGATTGAAGTCGAATATTTGGCATCGGGAAAGAATGGTTGGAATTATTTTATGCTTTTCTGTAGTTGCTAGGATGAAAATAGCGTGGGCCGGTGGTTCTTCCAATGTCTTAAGAAATGCGTTGAAAGCAGCATTTGAAAGCATGTGAACCTCATCGATAATATATACGCTATAGCGACCAATTTGTGGAGGAATACGAACCTTCTCAATGAGGGTGCGAATATCCTCCACTGAGTTATTAGAGGCAGCGTCGAGTTCATGGATATTTAGTGAACGGTTTTCGTTGAATGACTTACACGATTCACAAGTATTACATGGCTCCGTATCAGCAGTAAGGTTTAAGCAATTAATTGTCTTTGCAAAAATCCGTGCACAGGTAGTCTTTCCAACGCCACGAGAACCACAAAAAAGATATGCCTGCGCAAGATGCTTACGTAAGATGGCATTCTTAAGAGTGGTGGTTATGGATGTTTGTCCAATAACCGAGATGAAGGTGGAAGGCCGGTATTTTCGTGCCGAAACAATAAAGTGATCCATTTGAAAGTATTAATTGCAACGCCCCGCAAAGGTAACAAAAAAGCCCCGACTGATGAAACTTTCCGTTCGGGGCTTTAAAATATTATGACAAAATTAAAACAGATCGACAGAAATATTTTGAATGAAAGCAGTATAGGTATACTCTTTTCCAACCCGAGCTTCCGAAAGCAAGATCAACACCGCGAGTTCATCACCCAACTTATTGGTAATGGTAATCTCCCTGCGAACACCAACAATTTTCAGTTTATCAGGATCAACAAAGTTGGCAATAAATTCGTCGTGCTTAGCAGCATCAGCAGGGAAAAGTAAACGAACGTTTTTCCCTAAAACTTCATTACGGTCATAACCAAACAGCTGTTCTGCTGCCTTATTGAAAAAGTCGATGGTTCCATCTTGGTCGATTGAAATTACTACATCAAGGAATCCTTCGAGTGTTTTTTCATTTCTGATTTTAACCTTTTCAATTTCTTTGAATTGGGTTTTTACCTCTTCCCTTGCCTCGCGTAACTTTCGGCTCAACTCCACCTCACTTTGACGCAACTGTTCCTCCTGAATCCTTAATATCTCAGTCTGGCGCTTAGTCTCAAGTTCCATGAGTTTCTCTCGAGTACTATCGTGCCCAATGAAGACAACTTTAGCAATCTCTTCATACATGTCGTTCACGGCAGTGAATGTGCCCCTGATCCAACGCTCCTCTCCTTCTTTCATTAAAAAGCGTAAGCCACCTTCGAAAGGCATGCCATGGGTGACATCATCCCATATTTTCTCTAATGATTTCTTCTCGACATCAGGAGGGAAATCAAATACCGTTTTTGTCTTAATTTCGACGGATGTATATCCCAAAGCGACTAGGAACTTTTCATTTGCATCCAATATGTCACCAGTTGGGGAGAATTCGGCTTTAAGGCTACTTCTGTTGAGTGCATTAATTTGTCCTTCGTGATCCAAGCTCTGCTTTTTCTGCTCAGTAGTATCAATGGCTAAAAATAGAATTTTCTCAACACCGCCCATGACATTACGTACACAGGTATAAGTTGCAATGGTCCACAAATCTTTACCATCGCGTGTAACCAGTTTCATATCGCCTTCAAAGTGTTTTCCCCCACGAATTAACGATTGCCATAGTTCATCAAACCAAATTCTATCCTTCTTATTTACAAACATCGATATTGGCTGTCCTTCAACCTCACTATTGCTTACATACTCAAGTTTATGAAGAAACTGGGTGTTGGCATAGAGTAGGATTCCAGCAGTATCGTATTCGGCTCGAATAAGGGTGTGATTAACCGAATTAGTGAAACTAATAAATTTTTCGGCCTGACGCGCAGCTTCCTCTTGGGTAGCTTGCAACTCCTCCATGTTTTGCCGAAGTTGGGTCTCCTGTTCAGTCATTGCCTCAGCCCGAGCCCCCGACTCAGCTAAAAGTTGAGCCGTTCGGATGTTTATTTTAACACTTGAAATCGTAGTAGCAATACTTTCAGCAACTTTCTCAATAAAACCAATTTCAAATTCTTCAAATGGTTTAAACGAAGCTATTTCAATAACGCCATGTACTTCGTCGTTTACCTTAAGAGGCACAATCAAGAGATTGTCTGGAGTTGCTTCGCCTAGGCCTGATGTTATTGAGAGGTATCCAGCAGGAACTTTCTTTAGATGAATAGTATCTTTTTCGAGAGCGCAAGCCCCAACAATACCTTCGCCCCATTCGAGGCGTTTATCGGCATACTTTCTTCTTTCATAGGCGTAACTGGCCGTAAGAAGAAAATATTTACTTTCCTCATCATTGTCTTCGATGATATAAAAGCCCCCTTGAACGGACTTTACATATTTTACTAAGTTGCTAATAATGGAATACGAAAGTTCGGCCATATTATCGTTGTTGGCCCTAAGAATTTCGCCAAACATGGCCATTCCTTCAGCCATCCATCCACGCTGCTCATCCTCTTGTTTGCGGAGCGCTTCTTCCTCCTTGCTTGCCTTGAGGTTATCTCGAAGATTAACAATTGCTTTTCCAAGCACATCATCCTCATCAGCATGGAAATCGGCATCAATCTCACCGTTACGGATCCGCTCCACAAAGCGATATAGTTTACGACTTCTAGACTCCTCCTCCTCTATAAGCGATTCGGAAATAGATAATTGGCCGACAACCTTACCGCCATAATAATAGGCCAAGACTCCAAAAATAACAGGAAAGAAATCGAAAAATATAAAGAGAGGATTTTCTTTGTGAATACTCACTAGTCCGTTGAAGGATATGGAGTTATCCGTTCTAAAGGCTTCAATAAAAAAAGCCATTAAAAGAAATACTAAACCAGCCAGCACTCCATTTAGAGTGATCCTAATAACCTTTGCCTTGGAAAATTCGCTGCTCATATGCGTCGAGAAAAAAATTCCCTTAAAAGTAAGCAATTTTTCGTTGGCTCCAACTTTAAAGGGCCTTAGCCCTACTTATTTGCCATTTTTTTTTCTCCGAGAGTAGAAGGAGCATCCTTTCCATCAAATTCCACTTCGGAATAACTATCAACTGCGTCACCATTTGCTAAATCAGGATCCTTTGGACTTGACTGCAATTGCTGAACACTTTCGCTTACCGACGCCACAGCAGGTACTTCATCCAAACTATCATTGGCAACTTCATGATCGGAAGTAACTAGTTTTAAGTCTCTAGAAGGTAAATTTCCCTTATTGGCAATAGAACTAAGTCTCCGTTTGAATAGTTCACGCCGTACGTCAGCCTCTTTTGAAATAAACTCCGAGTGAAGGGCAATCTCGCTTTTGAACTTAATGCGCGCTATTTCACGGTCAACATCAAGGCTATCCTCGTGTCCGAAACGTATATTCTCAATTATCATACTTGCCTCAGCCTCTTTAGAGAACTCCTCTGCTTCCAAAAGAAAATCGTAGGGTCCTTTTCGCGAAAGCAGTTTAGCAATGATGGGCGACGATTCGATAACAATGAAGAGTAAAGTAATAAACCAACTTGTAATACTTACAATTAAGCTACTATCCTTGATGTTAGCCATCGCTTGCAGTCTTGCTAAAAAACCATCCGATTCGGAACTAGCTTGTGCGGTTGCACTCTTACGCATATCACGTAATGCTTTGAGTTCTGTTATACGAAGATTATTCTGCTCTATCAGTTTGAAATTCCTCACCTTTGTTTCCGAAAGATCCTTATCAGAAACATTAAACTCTTGTCTTTTTTCGGCATATACAGGTCCCTTACCAATTCTATTTGTAGGACTTTGGCCTTCGGCTTCGGCAATAACTAAGTTGAAAAGTTTATTCCGCAACTCCTGCTTTCCTTCAATCTCTTTTTTTAATGATTCACTTTCCTTGAGGAGCTGATCGATATCCCCGAACTCCTGACCTACAATACGGGAGAACTCCATGTTTTTTTCCGATCGCATGGTTTCGATCTCAACATTAATTTCCCGCTCAAAGAGTTTGAGTTCAATTGGTTTCGAAATAACAACCGCAATAAGCAGCGCTAATACAAATCGGGGTAATGCAAAGGGCAATTCAAGTTTTATAAACTCTTGCTTTTTTAGGCTCGAAACAAGAAAGAAGTCCAAAAAGAATATAAGAGTTCCCCATAGTAATCCGAAAGCAATCGCGATTGGATAACTCCTAAATATTGTAAAAATAGCATACCCACCGGAAAGAGAAGCCATTACACCGGTCATGAAAATAATTGCTCCAATGCCTAGATACTTATTCAGGTCAGAAGGGCACCGTTCGAGTAGATACAATCTTGCTCCAGAACACCAGCAGAATACTCGATAAAGAAATGAAAGCGTATATTTTCTCTTTCCCGTTTTAGAATCCATAACACTTCGTTAATATGGCTTTAATATATATGCAGCAATACTTTCAAGCGGAAGCACCTTATCGGCAGCACCTAGTTTAATTGCCTCTTTTGGCATACCAAATACCACACATGATTTCTCATCTTGGGCAACGGTACGAGCTCCGGCTTCCTTCATTTCCAGCAATCCTCTAGCACCATCATCGCCCATTCCGGTCATAAGAATGCCAATTGCGTTTGAACCAGCAAATCGAGCAGTACTGCGAAAGAGCACATCCACCGATGGTCTATGCCTATTGACGAGTGATCCTTCGGTAACCTCTACGTAGTATTTCGCACCACTGCGCTTTAAAAGCATATGATAGTTACCTGGGGCAATTAAGGCCTGCCCTCGAATAACAGTATCTCCATCCTTTGCTTCCCTTACCGTAATTTTGCAAATTTCGTTTAGCCGATTTGCGAAAGATGTCGTAAATTTTTCGGGCATATGCTGAACAATAACAATTCCAGGGCAATCGGGCGGAAGCGCTTGCAAGAACAAACTAATTGCCTCGGTTCCACCGGTAGAAGCACCTACAGCAACTACGATTTCGGTAGTTTTCAACATGCTGTGAATTGGGCTTCCCTTGGGTAATACAACATCAGCCGAAAATTTCGGTTCCACTACCATTGCTTGAGGCTCAACAAAACGACGCCGAGTAATTTTTGCACCACCAGCAGCCTTAATGGCATCACAAATACGAATCCTTGATTCCTCAATGAACTGTTTTGTATTCATTTGAGGTTTGGTAATAATATCAACGGCCCCATACTCCAATGCTCGTATCCCGCTTTCAGTTCCAGTTTCGGTTAAACTGGAAATAATCACCACGGGTATTGGATGTTGGGACATAATCTTCTTAAGAAATGTAAGCCCGTCCATGCGAGGCATTTCTACATCGAGGGTAATAACGTCAGGAACATTTTCGGCGATTTTTTTTGCAGCAAAAAAAGGATCGGATGCCGTAGCCATAACCTCTAAATCCGGATCGCTCGAAATAATATGGCTCAAGGTTTGCCGAACAACAGCGGAATCGTCAATAATTAAAACTTTAAGTTTTGGCTGCATATCCGATAAATTATTTAGGTTTAATAGGATTGAAAATCTGTTTTTCGATAAACTTCATCCGAACCTCACCTGTTTGCGTGTTAAACTCCAACTTTCGCCCCAGTTTCCCACTCAAACTCGATCCGGCAATAGTAATCCCATGCTCCCTAAGCATTTCCTGCGCAACCTTAACATTGCGTTCGCCAATCTGAAATTGGTTAAATGTGGTCTCGATAACCTCGCCCCCTCCAAAAACTTTTGCTCGAAGGTTCTCCTTTTTACAACCAAAAAACAGCATCTTTTCCACAAGTTTTTCAATAGCAATATTGCCATACTTAGGCGAAGCCAATCCTTGTCCATTCCAATAAGGTAACATATAATGATTTATTCCACCTATTTTCAGAACCGAATCGTAAAGACACACAGCCACACAACTACCTAAAATAGTATGAACCCGATGTGGTTGTTTTTCAATCCACATAGCGGCAGGGTATAAAAAGTGAACGGGAAGTTCGTCCATAATCCTCTAGAAAACCTGTTGCTCATCACCAAAGAAAAACTCATCAGCATCGCTGGCGTATCCCTCGCCGGCCTCTGTTGCTTCGGGAACAGAAATGGTAAAGGTAGCCCCGTTACCTAACGAGGATACAACTTCAATGCTACCATTTAACACATCCAAAAGCGACTTGTTTATAGACAGACCAAGACCATGACCTCTATTCATGGAATTAATGCCTGAATCAACACGCTTAAACCGATCGAATATTATCTGCTGATTTTTCTCCGAAATTCCAGAACCAAAATCTTTCACGGAAACCCGAAGAATATCTTCACTTCGAGACACCGTTATAACAACTTCGCTATCTTCGAACGAAAAATTAACGGCATTGCTCAATAAATTAGAGATAATCAACTTGAATTTTTCCGGATCGGTTTTGAAATCATAGGGACCGACACTCGAATATCCCTCAATATCGAAAATCAACTTAATCTCGCACCTTTTTTTCTGGGCCTCATGCTTAAAATTGGCAACAACACCATCCATTAGGTTATGAATGTCCGCTTTCACAAATTCGGGATTAATCTCCCCAGCTTCAATTTTTGCCGCAACAAATATGTTTCGGAGTTGAAAATCGAGCGAAAAAGCCTCGGAATGAATCAGTGCCACCATTGAAATGACCTTTTTCCAGTTTTCCTTATCAACCTCAAGTATCGTTCTCGACAAACCAATTATGGAAGTAAAAGGATTTACAATCTCGTTGGTAATATTTGAAATAAAGTGGCTCTTTAATGACTCACTCTCCTCCAGTTTTTTATTCACAAGCCGCAATTCGTCATTGAGGTCTTTTAACTCTTGAAATGACTTTCTATTCTCCTCAAAGCGTTTTGTCAGCTCACTTATCAATTCTTCGTCTGAAAGCTTTTTCATATTGGGGCTAGTTTAGAATTGATGGTTACACACGTTTGAAAATAGTTGGTTTCACCTGCACCAACGGTACGTCCATATTCATAATTGACTCGCTGTGGCCCAAGAAAAAATATCCACCTGGTTTGAGTCGACTACAGAGTTTCGTTATAACTCGCTCTTGTGTTGGTCTATCAAAATAAATCAGAACGTTACGGCAGAATACGACATCGAACATTTCGCCTACATCATAGGTGCTATCCACAAAATTCAACCTTGCAAATCGCACTTTTTTTCGAATGTGAGGGGCGAGTTTAACAGTTTGATTCACGGAGTCCTTACTCTTCAGGAAGTGACGTTTCTTCATTTCCAACGGAATAGCTTCCACTCGATCGATGCGATAAACGGCATCTACTGCTTTCTGAAGTATTGTCGTTGAGAGATCCGTTCCCAAAATAGAAAAGTCAAAGCCAGGATGTTTTTCTGCAAAATCGGAAAGAACAATAGATATTGTATATGGTTCCTCTCCACTGGAACAGCCAGCACTCCAAACTTTCATAACTCGATTTCCGGTCCCATTTTGATGAAAACTTGGGAGGACATCAGAAGTAAGAAAGTCAAAATGAACCGCTTCTCGGAAAAAGTCAGTTTTATTGGTGCTAACTACGTCCAACATATGTATGATCTCACTCATTTGACCAGCTTTGCTGAAAACACAATCGCAATACTCCTTGAAGGTCTGCATCTTAAGTTCGCGAAGGCGCTTCTGAAGTCTACTCTGTAACATTATTCTCTTAATGGGAGGCATCTTTATCCCACTCTCATTGTAAATAAACTCACTTAACCGTCGAAATTCTTCGTCGGTAAGTTGTGCATTGTATATACTATTCAATAAAGGATCCATATTCGCTAAGGTGGCTTATTAAAATATAGAAAACGTTTCCTCAATCATGATTAATACTGTCTCAAATTGCAATTTAGCTTAAACTCTTTAGAAATGCGAACCTTCAGCATCCTTTTTTTTTGAAAACACAATTTGTTTCGATCGCGAAGACTTTTTAACCTGAAAAACTTTAGGATTACAAATTGCTGCCTTATCTCTTAAGTAAAATGGCGATATAATGAACCAATATACGTTCGTTACAAAAACAATAATGGGACAGCAAGTTACTACTGTCTCCATTATTGCATACATTAAGCCCTAAGTTACATAGCAAACATTAGAATTTCTCATAACCATCATCTTCTTTTGATGGGGGCATACTCAAATTAACTCCACTGCTCTTGCTTACTGGTTTCATAGGTTTGTATGGGGCAACTGTTTTTTTCTTAACTATTTCCGAGAATGTTTTTTTAGGCTTTCCCTCAAGATTCAAATGGGATTTAACCTTACCCGAAAAAGCCATTGTAGTTGTATCCTCCAGTTTAAATCGGGTAACATAATCCTTTAGTTGAGTTGCTTGCCCCGAAAGTTCTTCAGCGCTAGTTGCCAATTGCTCGGATAGGGAGGCATTTTGCTGCGTTAGTGTGTTAAGTTGTTGAATTGCGGAGTTTACTTGTTCTGCACCGTTGGTTTGCTCCAGGCTGGAGGCAGCAATCTCCTGAACCAGATGAAATGTGTTATCGATTTGTGGAACAACCGAGTTTAACTCACGTCCAGCTTCTTCAACCACAGCAACGCCACCATGTGATAGATGTATAATTTCATCGGCAGCTTGGCGACTTCTCTCTGCTAGCTTACGAACCTCTCCTGCCACCACAGCAAATCCACGTCCATGCTCACCTGCACGCGCAGCTTCCACTGCTGCATTTAGAGCGAGAATGTTGGTTTGAAATGCAATATCGGTAATGATACTAACCTTATCAGCAATGCTCTTCATCGAACCAATTGCCGTTGTAGAGGCATCGTATCCTTTTTTAACACCCACTGCTGCTTGCTGGCTTATCTTTTCAGTTTGGCGTGCATTATCCGTATTTTGTTGAATAGAAGCAACCATTTCTTCCATGGATGCGCTTACCTCTTCAACCGAGGAGGCTTGTTCGCTACTTCCCTCTGATAGTTGCTGTGATCCGGTACTTAACTCCTGCCCGGCAGAGGCTATATTATCGGCAGAGACCAAAATACCCGTAATAATTTCGCGTAGGTTTTTAACCATTTCAGCCAGCGAGTCACTCAGTTCTCCAACTTCATCATTGGATCGTTTTTTCTCAATCTCGACCATGAGATTACCAGACGAAACCTCCTTTGCAACTTGAGAGAGAGCTACAATTGGTGAAATATACCTGCTCAGCAAAAGCACAAGAATGAAAATGGCTACAACAAGGAGAATAATCCCAATAATCATTTGGTAAATCATTTGAGCACGGGCTTCTTGGGTGATGTAGTCTACTGGTACACTAATAGACACTTGCCATGCGGTGGGACAACGTCCAACTATCACAGGCACAAACGCTTTTAGGATACCGTTGTCGATTCGTGTAAGGCTATTCCCTTTTTCGATATCGACTAACTGATCTTCGGCACCTATATTCTTCTGCTCCAATATATTTTTGCCAACAAAGTCGGGGTTTCCTGAATTTGCAGCAAACACCCCTTGATGTGACACAATATCAAAGTTTCCATGACCATCAAAAACATTGGCCTTAACGACCATGTCTTGCAAATAGTTAATAGATAAATCGACACCGGTCACTCCCACAAATTTCCCATTGGTAATAATTGGGCACATAAAGGAAACCATATAAACATTTTTTCCCTGGATTGGATACATTAAAGGTTCGGTAACAAATTCCTTCATGGTGCGCATGGGTATCCAATACCAAGGAGCCGCAGATTCGTTTTCATAGTCCACTAAGGGCTCTACAACAAATCCACCAGAACCGTTCTTCGTCATGTAGGATACGAATCTACCTGTATTGTCGTGTCCAGGTTTATTGGCGAAAAACGCATCCTTTGCATCATAAGCATTGGGTTCGAAGCAAACAGTATAACCTAAAAAATCTTCATCACCCAATAAAATACTACCAGCCATCTGCTGGATCGCCTGCCTAGAAACATTTTTACCAATCACACCACTAAGTGCATGTGCGAGCGATCGTGCGGCAGACATAGCGTCATCCATCTTATCCACCACTTGATTTGCATAAGTAACCGCCATCTGGTTAGATATCTCGGTGGAACTAACTGTGGCTGTTTTTAGCGAATTGTAGGTAGAAATGGTGATTAAAATCCCCGAAAGCAAGAATACACCAGCCCCAACCAGTAGGGCTATCCTTGTCTTTATTGAAACAAATTTGCGGCTCATATTATTGTTTTTTAAGACATTAAAAAGTCATTCCGATAACCAAGAAAACATTATCCGCGCTCGGATTTACTGAGAGAGTAGCTTTAATAGGAAGTTTAAAGCGGTCAGAGATTTCTAACTCCTTCGTAGTAGATAACCCTATATTAACAATTCCGGCATCGGAATGGTAAAGACCCTTTTGAGGAGTTCCACCAATGAATATATCTAGAGGGTGATCGGCAACATTTAAGGGGTAACCTAACTCAAAATAGGTGCTGTAGTATTGATCACCGTTATCTGGGTTTCGATCATTACCATAAACGAACATTGCAGCCGTTAATTTAATAGGAAAGCCGTCACCCCCAGTGTAAAATATCGATCCTTCAACAGCATGAGCCGTTATTTTTTCCTTATAGTTAAAGAAGTCATTTGCCTGAAGATCGCCTTCATCCTCGTTAAAGTAATCATAAACTAAAAAGGTGAGCGGCCCAGTGGAATACGATGCAAAGAAATCGACTTCGGCATACTGACTGGATAAACCATAGGATCCCCAACTTCCAATGGAAAAACCACTCTTCGTATAGCTTAACGTAGGCTGAATATTTGGAGAGGCATTATAAAGAAGCCCACGCCAAACATAACGACTAACCACATCGACATTGAGGTCGATCTTACTGGAAGAAACACTCCCTGGTTCTTGCCCAATTGATGGAAGAGCAAAAAAAATTGATGCAAAAAGGAAAATCATCTTTTTCATAGTTCACAGGATTTAAATGGTTTAACAAATCGGCTTAAACGGCCATATAATCATTCAAAAGCGTAACATTTGGCTGAGGTGGTTGAATGCCTTTTGCAAAAAATGAGTTATTTAGAAATTATACTGTGCAATAAAAAGAAATCGAGTATTAGAAACATGATAGGTATCTGTAATCTTCCCTTTGGATGGAAATACGAGATTTCCATACTCGGCATTGGTGTATTCAACTTCCCCAGCGAGCATCAGGTTCTTAATGGTCCATGAAATGTTGGGCGCAATACGCCACAAAGATGCAATATTCAGGCTTCGGCCATATACGTTTTTGATATCTCCAACCAGTTCCTCCGAGGTACCCAAATTCCTTGCGTATCCAATAAAGATTGAAGGTTTTATCGTTGAACCGTATCCAACATTAAGGAAGGAATAGAGATGAGTAAACGGTGAGTAAGTTTCCGATCCAATAATGGGGTCAATGCTGGACGTTCCATAGCCTCCAATCATTAGGTGATGAACTAAGTTTTGTCCAACCGTTGCTTTTCCAAGAACGAAAAATCTACTATTAGAATATTTCATATAACCTTGGTAAGAATAAGAGCCTAATAGCGTGTTTGTTTGTTTTTTTAAAGTGGGTAATCCTGGCGGTATTCCTGGCTTTGTAGTAAAGAGGCGTGGTTGAATCCAGAACGCTTCACCCAAAACTCCGATCATAAAGTTCGAAATTGAATACCGTAAATGCACGGTAAAATCGGGCAAAGACGAAAACCTTAAATACTTTGAAGAGGCACCATCGGGACCAGTACTCGTATAGTCGCTTTCCCATGCAGCTGAGCCAGTAGCCTGCAGTGAACTGTTGATTTTATAGGTATAAGTGACCTGTGGGCTCCGGTTGAAACTTTGAATGGGAGCACCCGTACTGAGGGAAATGATGGAGGGAAATGCATCTGCAACAACCATCTGATGCCAATACGATCCCATCAAAAGCGAAGATCGAGTCCAGTTTAAAGTGATAGCAGCATGTCGGAGTCGAACACGACTAGAACCGGCAGTACCAGTAAAGTCGGCCTCGAGTAAGCCTGATGCAGCAGCCCCTAAGACTCTTGTTCCAGAGATAGCCAACTTTACCCTCGACGAAACTGCAAGTGCATTGGCACTAGACTTTTCATTAAGATCGTTTCCATAGTTATCCATTACTTGGGGGGACGGAACAAGCGAGAAAATACCCTCAATTGCCTCATCGGTAACCCTTGTATCATTCCAGTAATCAAATCGTATGAAACCATTCATCTTCATTTTCAATGAATCCTTTTCCTGTGCATTGCCCGCAAGGCTTGTAAATACAACTAGCAGAATTACTGATGATAAAATTTTACCCATAGATAAGATTTAAGATTTAAACAAAGAAAGTTCGCACCAAAGCAATTTCAATGATGCGAACAGCAAAAAACGAAGAAAAGCATCAATCGAATTTACTCGCTAACCTGCTCAACATTAACAGTCCTAGCAGTCTCCTCCGTTGTTTCCTTCATTGCAGAAAGTTCCATCGATGAAAATACCATGTCCATATTCAAAAGCATCACAAATCGATCGTCAATATTAGCAACGCCTTCGATAAACTCAGATTTGTACCGGCTGCCTATGCTTGGTGGAGGCAGTATTCCTTCGCTTGGAATTTCAAGCACAGCTTGCACCGAATCCACCAATGCTCCAACATGCACTGAATCGCCATCCATATCAATATCAAGCACAACGATACAGGTATTTGGTGTATAAACCGTTGCCGACATACCAAATTTCACACGAGTATCGATTACTGGAAGAACAGCGCCCCTTAGGTTGATTACCCCTTTCATATATGCCGGGGCCATTGGAACTTCCGTGATTTTAATCATCTCTAAGATATTCAACACCTTTCCTACATGTGCTGCAAACTCCTCTTCTCCAAGATTAAATGACAAATAAGAGTTGGACTTTGAAATGTCAACATCGCTCATATTATTCTCTCCTATCGATTAATTGTTATACATCAGTTACTTGATTATCAGCATATTTAATTGCCAAAATAGTTAATATTTAGACTAAAAACTATACTTAACTGTCAAGTTTCACAAGATTGTTTATGACAACTTGTTTGATTAATATATTTCAAAGATAAAACTTTATTTTTAAACTCATCAGGTTCTTGTAAAAATATTTCCGGTTTAATTTCGAACCATTTTTCGATAGCTTGAAAAGGTGTTTTCACATTAAGTTCTTTTCTTAAACCTCCGTGTCTTCGGTAGAGAATATAATACATCAAAAACTCAATTAAGCCTTTTTGCATTTCATCCTTATTATTGTATTCAGTTCTTTTAATCGTATTGTTTTTAATGGTTCCATTTGCTCTTTCAACCATACCATTTGTT
>NZ_FMYP01000017.1:54228-58895 GCF_900096565.1 Williamwhitmania taraxaci | reverse complement strand
GCTGATCGCCCAGCTGCTCATGACCGTGATCCAAAAGATGGCCAACACCCAGAAAGCATTTTCGGTGGTGGCAACGCTAGTCCGGATACACCTGATCAGCCTACTCGATGTTTTTGAGCTGCTCCGCAGCACCAAGCGGGACTACTTAAATAAGCGAGGTTCGCCAGATTTATACGGTCAAATTAAACTTATTTTCTGAGGGGTGCTTTTCTAATAATCAAAATCGTTGCCTGTGTTTATTGGGATGCAGAGGCAATAAATGAATATTTAGAGTTTAGTCGGACAGTAGTGATAAAAATTGAAACTAACTCAACCAGAATTAAATGCCACAACCTCCCCGATGCATCAAAGCGTTGGCTTTTCCTATCGGTTAAGTAAACCTTCTCAGTTTTGGTATTATACCACACATAGTAGTGCTTATCAACCTCAACCTCCTCCTCATATGCCCCATATATAATTATTTTTTTTTTATTTATTACACAAAATGATTGTATATGAGAACTACCACCACCCTCTGACTCCATGTATTCAATCTTTACCACTTTTTTAGCAAAATATTCTTTCATAACTAAATCATTAACAGCACTGCTAAGTGGAAATAAAGCAGTTGTAATAGTAAACCAAGAGGAAATTAGAAATAGGACACAAAACACAAACAAAATCACTCTTAAAGTTCTCATAATTTATCTTATTTAGGTAAATCAAACTCCCATTGTATCTGATCCAGCAGCTGTGTTTCATACTTAAAGTTAACCACATCCCAATACTTAGGAATGGATACTTTGCAGCTAACCCCGGCAATACAGGGATTGTTTTATACTTTACAATACATCACTTAACCCTACGGTCGATAAATCCGATGGTAAAAAACAGGAGTAGCGAAATGCCTATTCCGAAAACTATTTCGTTTCATTTGCTTTTAGTTTTTTCTTTAACCTCTTGTAAACAATTAGGAGCAATAAGTAAGTAGGAATCATTGTAAATACAAACCGTGGAAATACGTCAAAATAATAATGTATTGGTCGATACACTATTTCTTCTTTATTTCTCGCAAGCAAAAAATATGGCTCACTGGTGTTATACCAAACATAAATTGTATCCCCGAGTCGAGGATTTTGTTGCCGAGTATTAGTCGCAATATCCACTTTCCAAGCAGAAACCCGTTGTCCATCAATTTCTCCATCAAAATAAGTAAAAGGAGATTTTCCAGCTCCAGCACTCTTATAAGAAATGCTATCGACAACAAACCACTTCGCATGAAAGCCATTACCCATATTGCTATACTTTATCACCTTATATACATTTGACATTTGGGCAAGAAGCATTATGCAGGCGAAAAACATTGGGACAAATAAAACTATCAATCCAATTTTCAACACTAAACAGATTTTTTTCATACTTCAAAAATTATTAATTACATACAGTACCTACACACCCTAATTCGCGGCTATCAAACAATTAAACTTCACTGCATAATCCAGCAGCTGCGTTTCATACTTAAAGTTAACCACATCCCAGTATTTTGGAATGGATACTTTGCAGCTAACCCCGGCAATACAGGGATTGTTTTATACTTTACAATACATCACTTAACCCTACGGTCGATAAATCCGATGGTAAAAAACAGCAGTATCGCAATGCCAATAGCAGCAAATACCAATATTAAAGCGTGAACTAATTGCCCATAAGCATCATAATACCGGCTGTTTTTGTCGGTTAAGTAAACCTTATCCGTTTTTGTATTATACCACACATAGTAGTATTTATCGATCTCTACCTCATTACTATTGTGAACTTGAACAACTAATTTTTTATTGTTAATCATACAATAAATTTTGTCGCCTTGAGAACGACCTGCTCCGCGTCCCTTTGCGTCAATCTGCACCACCATTTTAACAAAATAATCTCTGTAAACAACATCGCGAATACAGTATGAAAGATAAAATGTAAACATGATAGTAAACATTAAAGAAAAAAACAGAGAGATACCGCACGTAACTGCAATTGCTTTAAGAAATTTCATACATTAATTCTATTTAGGTATAGGTATTTCCCATTGCATCTGATCCAGCAGCTGCGTTTCATACTTAAAGTTAACCACATCCCAGTATTTTGGAATGGATACTTTGCAGCTAACCCCGGCCATAAGAGATTGCTTTATACTTTACAATACATCACTTAACCCTCCGGTCGATAAATCGAATGGTAAAAAACAGCAGTATCGCAATGCCAATAGCAGCAAATACCAATATTAAAGCGTGAACTAACTCCCCATAAGCATCATAATACAGGCTGTTTTTATCGGTTAAGTAAACCTTATCCGTTTTGGTATTATACCACACATAGTAGAACTTATCAATCTCAACCTTATCCTCATCAGCATCATGAACACCCAACTTCTTACCGTTTATAATACAATACGATAAGACCATTTGCGAACGCCCTGCCCCACTTTCTTGTGTTTCAATCTGAACAACCATTTTAACAAAATGATCCCTAGTAAATACATCGTGAATCGCGCTGCTAAGAGGAAATAGCACAGTTGTTATAGTAAACCAAGCAGAAAAAAACAATAGGACAAAGCATACAATTACAGTTATTTTTAAAACCTTCATGGGTCAAATCTTTATTTAGAGAGGTATTTCCCATTTCATCTGATCCAGCAGCTGCGTTTCATACTTAAAGTTTATCGTCCACATTTTCTGTAGCAACCTGCTCCGGTAGCGAAAGGTCAAAATTAGTATCCATAACGATCTTATCCTAAGTTTTTTTCTTAATCTCTACACAATACACCCGAGGGTGCCTTCAATTTGGGGCACCCTCGCTGCATTTTAGGTTATAATGTTTTGTCTTTGTCTGTGGCCAAGCTTACTCCTGATTGTTGGTATACTTTACAATAATGTCGTTGCGGAGTCCAATAAACATTTTGGTTACGTCGTTCATAAGGCCATTGGAGTAGCTGGTAAGGTGCTCGCGCGCGGCCTTGGGGTTTTTCTTGTAAAGGGTCATGGCCTCTTGCTCCACTTGGTTTTGGCGGGCAAAAATGTTGGCCTCGAATGGATCGCGCACGGCACGCACATCGTTGGCTATATCCTGAAAGCTTAGGTTGGCGAGGTTGTCCACAAAATCGATGGCCCATCGTGCCGAACGCTCGTCGTACTTGTTGGGATCGTAAATGTTGTAGGTTTCGGCCACCGAAAGGTTTCCTGCATAAATAGGCACGTAGGGGCTAAAGTATGGGTTGTCGAGGTAAACCCAGTAAACGCCACCCACCTCGTTTGGGAGCCAGCCGCGCAGCTGCATAATCATGCCGTAGTGTCCACGGTGGCGGGCCACAGGGCGGCGGTAGGTTTGCTTTATTAGCTTGCGCATTTCGCTGCCGGGGAAGGGCGTGGCCAAAGGGCTCTTTATGTAGCTGCCTTTTCCATCGGGCACCAGCCATTCGGGGTAGGAGGTCATGTCGTAAATGGTGCCCTCGAAGGTGGAGCGCTGGAATGCCATCACATCCTGCACGGAGATCTTCTTTTCGGGGGTAGCCGAGAAGGGGTAGAGCGAAAGCGGCTCCACCACTTGGAAGTAGGGCTGCATTCCCTTGTATGGATTTTTTGGATCGAGCATGCGGTCGGGCCACTGCTTTAAGTTTGGGGTAAAGGTGGTGTAGAACAACCAAAAGCGGCTGGTGGCAAACTCTTCGGGTAGCGGTGCGTAGGCATCTTGCCACACAAAGGGCTTTCCCGATGCAGGATTATACCATCCGCGGTCTATGGCCTCCTGCTTATAGTTGTCCGAAACCATGAAGTTGTCCTTGTCGGCAGGGTTAATCTCCTTAATCACGCTCCAGTTGGGAATCATAATGGCTTGGTCGTCGCCAAGGCGCTGAGCCGCCCAAATGGCACCGGGCTTTTTGCTCTCGGGAGTCCATCCGGCACCCACGCCAAACACTTCGAATACCCATGCCTCTTCGGTGTCGGCAATCACAAGCGATTCGGAACCATCTCCGCTCGAGGGCACAAAGCCATACTTGGTCATGAGTTCGCCAATAAAGCGAGTGGCCTCGCTGGCCTTCTTGTAGCGCTGTAGGGCGTATATCATGGCCTGCTCAATGGTCATAATTCCCTTACCGGTCTCGAAGGTGCACTTTAGCTCGTCGCGCTGGCTGGTGGTGCTTTCGGCAATTCCCAGCTGAACCTCGTTCATGTGCGAGTAGGCCGATTGAAAGTAGCCATAAGTTTTCTCTACCTGCGGAATGTAGCCAAGAATTTTGCCGTCGTCGTTTAGCGGACGGTCGGCATCCTGAATACCGCCAAACACGGGAGCCATTTCGCCCGGTTTAAATATACGTCCGGGCACAAAGAAAATCCGCGAATCGGGACCGGTGTCGGTATGCGATATCAGCACACAACCATCGGCGGTGGCTTTCTTTCCAGCAGCAATTACGGTGCAGGCCAGCGCATCGGTAGCCACCATCGACGATAGCGCAACCAGGGCAAGTGAGTATCTGATTAGTTTCATTGGTATGTTGGGTTTAGTTTAAAGGAAAATTTAAAGTTACACAGAGGCACGGAGAACACAGAGATAGCATAATGTTTTTTCTTTTTAGGCCTGAAGGGCTGTAATTTAATAGCCGGGGGCGAACCGCGAAGCGGGAAAGCCCTCGGTTAAAGAAT